>NZ_JBVJVY010000035.1:0-90300 GCF_055603265.1 Streptomyces sp. NPDC037288 | reverse complement strand
AAGCACAGCACCAGCATCTTCACCAAGCTGGAACTCGCCCCCTCCGACGACGACAACCGCCGCGTGCTGGCCGTGCTCGCCTACCTCATGTCCGCACCACGTGACGGCCGCATCCCACCGAACCACTGAGCCGATCAAGACCGAAGCATTGCCGGCCCGGGCAGGCGGCCCAAGCGCCGGGCGTAGCCCGGTGCTGCCCAGAAACCCGGTGCTGCCCACAACCCCAGGGAGGGTCCGTGACGACCACGCCGTTCAGGAACCGAGAAGGAATGACGCGCCGCCGCATGCTCGGAGCCGCGCTGGCGGTCGCGGCCGCCGTGCCGATGGGCGTCGCACGCCCGGCGTGGGCGGCTTCGACCGCCCCGGGCCCGGTCCAGCTCACCCTGCCCGTGCCCACCGGACCGTACCCGGTGGGCACGGTGCCCCTGCACCTCGTCGACACGTCACGTCCCGACCCCGTGGCCGGCCCCGGGCGTCCCCGCGAGCTAATGGCCAGCGTCTGGTACCCCGCACGCAGGGCCGAGGACCTGCCGCGCGCCCCCTGGATGTCCGAGGGCGCGTTGCGGGCGTTCCTGGTGGATGTCGGCTTCCCCCTCGACCCCGCCCTCGGCCCGCTCACCGTCGGGCACGTGGGCGCGCCCGTGCACCGCACGGGCCAGCGCCTGCCCGTCATCGTGTACTCGCACGGCTCGGGCAGCCACCGCGGCGACCACACCATCACGGTCCAGGAACTCGCAAGCCACGGCTACGTCGTGGTCACCGTCGACCACACCCACGACACGTTCACCGAGTTCCCCGACGGCCGGGTGGTCACCCCGGACGATTTCCCGATGTACCCGAGGGACTTCGCCGCGGATCTCCGGTTCCTGCTCGACTGCGTGGAGGGGCTCGCCGCCGGGCGCAATCCCGACGTCGACGGCAAGCCACTTCCCCAGGGTCTGCTCGGCGCCCTCGACCCGCAGTGCATCGGCGCGTTCGGCTGGTCGAAGGGCGGCAGCGCCACAGCGCTCACCATGCTCGCCGACCGGCGAGTCCGCGCCGGGCTCAGCATCGACGGCCCGATGCAGCCGACCATCACCGCCGATCTGGACCGGCCATTCATGATGATGACCGCCGTGTTCACCCGGGCCGCCATGCCGGACGTCGAGGAGTTCTGGACGCATCTTCGCGGCTGGCGGCTCGACATCCAGGCCGACGGGGCCACCCACAACTCATACGGCGACAACGCGACGCTGATCCCGCAAGCGGGCAAGATCCGAGGGATGACCGACCAGCAGATCCAGGACTGGATCGGCACCCTCGACCCGGCCCGGGCCGTACGGATCCAGCAGGCGTACCCGCTCGCGTTCTTCGACCTGCACCTGCGGCACCGGGGACAGGGGCACCTGCTCGACGGCCCGTGCCCGGCCTTCCCGGAGGTGAAGTTCATCCCATGAAGCGGCGGCCGCGTCACTCCCAGTCCGCTCGCCACCATGACAACCGTCTCCTGTTGTCACGGACTCCGCCTCGGCGTTTGTGCGCGGTCGGGTCCTGCTTTGGGACGGGTATGTGCACTGGTTAAACCCACGGTCTGCGTGAGCGATGCGTGAGCGGATGGTGCGGCACGAGTCGTCACGAGCCGCACCGCGCATCACAGCGCACATACTCTGGCCAGGCAAAACCGGATCGATCATGATCACGGGTCATCACCCGTCATGATCTTGCAGGCCCTCGTAATGCATAGGTCTCGGGTTCGAATCCCGAAAGCGGCTCGGCAAAAGGCCAGGTCACATAACCCGTGACTTGGCCTTTTTAGTTGTCCGCCGCGACCCTCGACGAACTGGCCCGGCCGGCGCCGAGGGCGATGCCGGACAGCCGGGGGAGGCGCACCCCGTTCGGGCGAGGGGCTGGGCGCGTCGAGCCCGTGGAGCGAACGTGCGGATGAATCCGGAGCAAAAGGGCCGCAAAGTGAATCGGGGTCGGGTGAACCCGCGGACCTGAGGCAACATCTTGGTGAACGGCGGACACCGCGCGCTCAGGGGGCGGTGCCGCCGTCGGCCGGATGGGGTGAATGACGTGGTGGAGCCGAGGATCGCCGTCGCCGTGGTGACCATGGGCAACCGGCCCGCCGAGGTCGACGCCCTGCTGGAGTCCGTGGCCAAGCAGGACCTCGCCCCCGCCCGCATCGTCGTCGTCGGCAACGGCTGCCGGCTGCCCGAGTTCGCCCGCCGGCTCTCCCTGCCCGGCGAGGTCACCACCGTCGACGTGGAGGAGAACCTCGGCTGTCCGGGCGGCCGGAACGTCGCCCTCGCACGGCTGCGGGAGTACGGCGACGTCGACGTCGTCGTGGAACTGGACGACGACGGGCTGCTCGTCGACGCCGACGTGCTGCGACGCGTACGGGACCTGTACGCGGCCGACCCGCGCCTCGGCATCGTCGGCTTCCGCATCGCCGACGAGCACGGCGAGACCCAGCAGCGGCACGTGCCCCGCGTGGGCAAGTCGGATCCGATGCGCGGCGGTTACGTCACCGGCTTCCTCGGCGGCGGACACGCCCTGCGGATGGCGATGCTGGCCGAGACCGGGGACTGGCCCGCCGAGTTCTTCTTCGCGCACGAGGAGACCGACCTCGCCTGGCGCGCCGCCGACGCCGGCTGGAAGATCCTCTACGCTCCCGAACTGCTGCTGCAGCACCCCAAGACCTCACCGGCCCGGCACGCCATCTACTACCGCGTCAACGCCCGCAACCGCGTCTGGCTCGTCCGGCGCCGGCTGCCGTTGCCGCTGGTTCCCGTGCACCTCGGAGTGTGGACCCTGCTCACGCTGGCCCGCACCCGCTCCCCGGCCGGGCTGAAGGCATGGTTCGCCGGTTTCGTGGAAGGGCTCCGGGAACCGGCCGGCGAGCGCCGCCCCATGCGCTGGCGGACGGTGTGGCGGCTGACCCGGCTGGGGCGCCCGCCGGTGGTGTGAGGGGCGGCCCGTCAGGGAACCGGGGTGTGAGGCCCCGCCGGTGGCTGGTCGACGCGAACGGGGTGTGGATCAGAGAACGGGACGGGGCCCCGGGCGTTCACCTCCGCCGACCGGGGCCCCTTGCGTCCCCGGATCCAGCCTGCGGCGACACTCCCCCGAGTTACGCGACATACGCGCGCGCCGTGTGGCCAGATCCGATGGAGATGATCACATCAGGATTCGCCAACGGATCGCTAACATATGGCCAACGGTTCGCCGGCGGGTCGAGGACCCGTTGGCTGGAACTTGCCGACGGTATCCGGAAACAGGCCGTCGGACAGGCCGATCCGGGGCCGGACCGGCGACAGAAGGTGGCGGGAAACCGTTGTGGACAGGGTGGATTTCCGCCAAGGATCGGCGGGCGTACGCTCGCCGCGGAGCACGGTCGGTCCCGACCGCGCGGGAAGGCAGTGGAGCGGCGTGATGCGGCGGTACGGGCTGCGGTTCGGACTGCTGGGACCGCCGGTCCTGTACGACCGACCACCATTCGGAATCTCGACCGAGCCCCCCGGCGACGGTCCCGAGGGCCCTGCCGCCGACGGCACCCCTCACGGCAAGTCCACCACCGACGGCCCTGACGCCTCCGACGACCCCGACGGGCCCGCCGTCCGCGGCACCCCCGGCGGCGCCGCTTCCCTCGAGCCCGGCCCCGACACCCCCGACAACCTCGTCCGTGCCATCGGCAGCCCCAAAGTGCGCGTGCTGCTGGCCGCGTTGCTGCTGGAGCCGGGCCGGGTCGTGTCGGTGGAGTCGCTGAAGGACGCCCTGTGGGGCGGCGCGCCGCCGGTCTCCGCGCAGGCGTCCCTGCACAACCACGTGACCCGGCTGCGCCGGCTCCTGGACGACCCCGACCGGCTCAGGGCCGTACCGCCGGGATACGTACTGCGCGTCGACCAGGGCGAGTTGGACGTGCACGTCTTCGACGCCCGGGTCGCCGAGGCGAGGGCCGCGCACACCCGGCGGGACTGGCCGGGTGTCGTACGGGCCTGCACGTCCGGACTCGCGCTCTGGCGCGGCGCCCCGCTCAGCGGGCTCCCCGCCGACCTCGGCGGATACGCCCTCGTGCAGCGCCTGGAGGAGGCCCGGCTGCTCCTGCTGGAGTGGCGCTACGACGCCGAACTCGCCTTCGGCGGCACACGGTTGGCCGGTATCGTCCCCGAGCTGGCGGCGCTGGTCGCCGAGCACCCGCTGCGCGAGGCGTACCACCGTCAGCTCATGCTCGCCCTGCACCGCACCGGCCGTCAGGCCGAGGCGCTCGCCGTCCACCGTGACCTGCGCGCCCGCCTGGTCGAGGACCTCGGCATCGAACCCGGTCCGGCGGTCCGCGAGGCGCATGTCGAGGTGTTGCGGGGGTGCGGCGAGGTGCAGCGGCGTGCGGACGAGGAGCCCGACGCCCGCCGGCCGGGCATGGCGGGCGATGTCCGTCAACCGCGCCAGGACGACCGTCACATGGACGCCGACGCCGAGCAGGAGGGCGCGACGCCGGTCCCGCGCCCGGGCGGTGCACGGGAGGTCCGGCAGACCCCGCGACCGGCACAACTGCCGGCCCCACCGGCACAGTTCACCGGCCGTGCCGAGATCCGCCGCGAGCTGTGGCACGCGCTCACCGAGCCGCCCGCTCCGGCTCCCGCCATCGCCGTGATCAGCGGCATGGCGGGCGTCGGCAAGAGCGCGCTCGCCCTGGATGTCGCGCATGGGCTGCGGGAGCGATTCCCCGATGGGCAGCTGTACGTCAACCTGCACGGCGCCACCCCCGGCATGACCCCGCTCCCCTCCGCACAGGCGCTCGCCGCGCTGCTCCGGGACCTGGGCGTCGAGCCCCGCGGCATCCCCGAACACCCGGACGCGGCAGCGGCCCTGCTCCGCTCGCTGCTCGCCCCGGCCCGCATCCTGCTGGTGCTGGACGACGCGGCGAGCGCGGCTCAGGTACGGCCCCTGCTGCCGGCCGGGCCGGGCTGTGCGGTGATCGTCACCAGCCGCTCGCCGCTGACCGCCCTCGACGGCGCCCGGCGCTTCCCGCTCGCCCCGCTGACCGGTGAGGACAGCGCGGCGCTGCTCCGCGCCGTGAGCGGACGCGAGGGGCTGGACGCCGGTCATGCACTGGTCGAGCTGACCGGCCGACTCCCGCTGGCGCTGCGCGTCGTCGCCGCCCGGCTCGCCGCCCGTCGCGCCCTGACCCCGGATGCGCTGGCCGGCCAACTCGCCGAGACCGGCGGGCGGTTGCGGCACCTGGAGTACGACGACCTCAGCGTCCGGCGCTCCCTGGCCGTCGCCCACGACGCGCTCGCCGCCGCCGAGCGCGAGGCCGACCGGGACGCGGCCGACGCCCTGCGCCACATCGGCGTGCTCGACCTGCCGACCTACGGCGCCCCGCTGATCGCCCGCCTCGCCGGTACCGACGAGCGCCGCGCCGAGGCGGCCCTCGACCGCCTGGTCGACGTCGCCCTGCTGGAGGAGACGGCCTATGGCCGCTACGCCCCGCACGACCTGGTCCGCGACTTCGCCCGCGAACTGGCCGACACGGGGACGGGCATGACAAAGGGCATGGGGAAGGGCGCAGGGACGGATCCCGGGAAGGGCACCGGCACGAGGGTCCCCGGTGCCCCGTCCGGCACCGAGTCGGGGCACGACGGCCGCGGCCCGCACCGGGACACCGCCGGCCCGGCCGATGCCGCCACGTCCGGCTCCCTCCCGGCCCCCGACCCGGACCTGACCGCCCTGCGCTGGTACGCCGCCGTGGCCGAGCGGCTGCTGCAGGCGATCGCGGAGCCCGGGCTCGACCAGGACGACCGGCGCCGGCCGACCTCCGCGCAGCCGCCGGAACACGCCACGGACCTGGCCGGGCTGGCCCCCTTCGAGTCCGCCGAACACGCCTTCGCCTGGGGCGAGGTGGAGCTGGAGAACGTCGTCGCGCTGGTGTCTCGGAACGCCGACACGCCCGACGCGGACCGGGCCGCCCCTCTCTCCGTGCTGGCACGGCTGCTCTTCCCGTATGTCCAGCGCGGCGGACGGGTCGCCGAGATGGAGGTGCTGGGGCGGGCCGCGCTCGGGGCGGCGCGGCGGCTCGGGGACGCGGCGGCGGAGGCGTACGCGCTGGGCGACCTGGCGGGCCTGCACTTCCTGGCCGGCCGGCAGAAGGACGCCCTCGCCCTCACCGACCAGTCCCTGGAGATCTGGCGGCGGCTCGGAGTGGCCTCCCGGATCCGGCGCTGCCTGAACAACCGCGGGCTGCTGCTGGAGGGGCTCGGGCGGTTCGCGGAGTCCGGGGAGGCGCTGCGGCAGAGCCTCGCGTACTGCCGGCAGCTGAACGACCCCTACGGGGAGGCCGTCACCCACAGCCACCTCGGCAACCTCTACGAGCACACCGACCCGCGCGCCGCCATCGAGCAGCACCGGCGCTCGCTGGCGATCGGGGACGCGATCGGCGCGGTCATCGTGCAGCACTCGGCGCACTGCAACATCGGCTACGCCCATCTCGCCCTGGACGAACCGGCCGCCGCCGCAGGGCACTTCGAGGAGAGCCTGCGCATCCTCGGCGGTCACGGCGACTGGCACGGCGAGTCCCAGACCCGGCTGGGGCTGGTCCGCGCGCTGCGGCAGCTGGGGGAGACCGAGCGGGCGGGCCACGAGTGCGCCGAGCTCCTCAGCCGGGCCGACGCCCGCGCCGACCGCTACATGGGCGGCCTGGCCCGGCACCAGCAGGGGCTGCTGCTGCGCGCGCGGGGGCGCCGCCCGGAGGCGCACGACGCCTGGCACGCGGCACTCGCGGCCCTGGACGGCACGGACGAGCAGGCGGTCGTGACGGAGCTGCGAGAACTTCTCGCGGAGTGACCGGAGAGCTGGTGAAAAGCTGTCGCGGAGCGACCGAAGTGCGCTGGACCAGCGCTCACTTGGCGTCCGCATAGCACTCCACCACCGCCGTCGTGAACGGGAACCGCACCGGTGTCTCGCCGAAGGTCAGCCGGCCGGCGAGGTCGGCGGCGGCGCGGATGGCCCGGACGACCGTGTCGGCCTCGTCGGCGGGGCAGTGCACGATCACCTCGTCGTGCTGGAAGAAGACCAGCTCGGCCTTGAGGTCCGCGCAGGCTCGCCGGAGCGCGGCGAGCATCAGCAGGGCCCAGTCGGCGGCGCTGCCCTGGACGACGAAGTTCCGCGCGAAGCGGCCCCGCGCGCGGGAGTTGGTGGAGGCGTACCCCGGGACCCAGGCGGTCTGGCCGTCGGCCTGCGGCTCGGCGTCGTCCTCGCCGACGGGGATACCGGCCTCCTCCGCCGCGTCCCCGCCGGACCCGGCGGCCGGCGGGCAGGTGCGGCCCAGCCAGGTGCGCACCAGCCGGCCCTCCTCGCCGGCGCGGGCCGCCTCGTCGACGTAGGCGACGGCCTTCGGGAAGCGGCGGCGGAGCGCGGCCAGGTTCTTCAGGCCGTCGCCCGAGGTCTGGCCGTAGACCGCGCCGAGTACGGCGATCTTGGCCTGGTCGCGGTCGCCGGAGAAGGCGCGGTCGGACACGGACTGGTAGAGGTCGCTCTCGCGGCCGGCGACCTCCATCAGCCCGGGGTCGCGGGAGATCGCGGCGAGCACGCGCGGTTCCATCTGGTCGGCGTCGGCCACCACCAGCCGCCAGCCGGGGTCGGCGACCACGGCCCGGCGGATCACCTTGGGGATCTGCAGTCCGCCCCCGCCATTCGTCACCCAGCGTCCGGTGACCGTGCCGCCGGCGAGGAACTCGGGGCGGAAACGGCCCTCGCGCACCCAGTCCTGCAGCCAGGACCAGCCGTGCGCCACCCAGATGCGGTACAGCTTCTTGTACTCCAGCAGGGGTTCCACGGCCGGGTGGTCGACGGACTGGATCTCCCAGCGGCGGGTCGAGCGCACCTTGATCCCGGCCTGCGTGAACGCCTTGACGACGTCCGCGGGCAGGTCGGGGCGGACCCGGCGGCCGAACGCGGCGGACACCTCGTCGGCCAGCTCGGCGAGGCGGCGCGGCTCGCCGCCGCCCGCGTACCGCTCGCCCAGCAGTTCGTGCAGCAGTCCGCGGTGGACCTCGGCGCTCCATGGGAGGCCCGCGTGGTTCATCTCGGCGGCCACCAGCATGCCGGCCGACTCGGCGGCCGTCAGCAGGCGCATCCGGTCGGGGTGGGCGGTTTGTTCGTGCCGCCTCAGCTGGTCGGCGTAGACCGCGAGGAGGTCGGTCAGGGGCAGCCGGGTGCCTGTGGACTCGAACAGCGGCGGCTGCGCGCCCGGTTCGGCCGGGCGCTGGGGCGGGTCGGGCGGCACGGGGCCGCCCCGGAGGCGGGCCAGGGCGGCGGCGGCCGAGCGTGGCTCGCCGTACCGGCCCTCGTGGCCCAGCAGGAGTGTCTCGGCGTCCTCGATGTCGTAGCACCGCTCCACTCGCACCCCCGTGGCGAGCAGACGCGGGTAGACCTCGGGGGTGGACCGCCACACCCAGCGCGTCACCTCCGGGCGGCTCCGCACCGCCCCGGCGGGATCGCTCTCCCGCCGCACCGGCCCGGCGGGCAGCCCGTCCGGGCCGAGGGGGGCGACGTCCACGCCTCCGTCCTCGGCCGGTGCGAGTGCCCACCGGTCGGTCATGAGGGCGAGTCTGGCAGGCGGTACTGACAATGGTCCTGACCTGCGGTTTCAATCCTCCTTGCGCTCCGGGGCGGGTTCCTGGCGCTTCTCTGTCAGCAGTGCCAGCACCGAGCCGAGGTACTCCTCGGCCGCCGCCTTGGTGATGCCGAGGCCGCTGAGGACGCCCCGGCCGTTCTCGTGTTCCAGCAGGGCCAGCAGGATGTGCTCGGTGCCGATGTAGTTGTGGCCGAGCCGGAGGGCCTCGCGGAAGGTGAGCTCCAGGACCTTCCTGGCGTCGGCGCCGAAGGGGACGAGGTCGGGGACCTCGTCCGCGGCGGGCGGGAGCGCGGCGGTCGCGGCCTGGCGTACGGCGTCCAGGAGGACGCCCTGCTCGGTGATCGCCTTCGCGGCCAGCCCCTCCGGTTCGGTCAGCAGCCCGAGGACCAGGTGCTCGGGGCGGCCCTCGGGGTTGCGGGCGGCCAGTGCCTCGTGGTGCGAGGCCATGACGACGTTGCGCGCCCGCGAGGTGTAGCGGCTGAAGTCGGCCGCGTCGAGGTCGGCGGACTCCTTCGGCACGAACCGCTTCTGCGCCGCCTGCCGGGTCACGCCCATGCTCCTGCCGATCTCGGTCCAGGAGGCGCCGGAGCGGCGGGCCTGGTCGACGAAGTGGCCGATCAGATGGTCGGCCACGTCGCCGAGGTGATCGGCGGCGATCACCGCGTCCTGGAGCTGCTCGAGGGGTTCGGTGTGGGCTTTCTTGATGACCTCGATGAGGTCGTCGAGGCGTACGGATGCCGTGGTGTCCGAATGGGTGGCCATGTGTCAACCGTAGGTTGCACCCCCAGGAGTGTCAACCGTCGGTTGACGGTATGTCGGCCCCGGCCGTATCGGCGACTACCGTGGTCCGGGCCGCCCGCACCCCTCAGGCACCGGTGGCCCCGACCCGCACGCACCGGTGGCCCCGACCGCTCCCCTGTGCCCGAAACCCTTCCCCCATCCACAGCCTGTGGACAACGCTCGGCCCGGTGTCGGCGGGGCATGGCACGATCGGCGATGTGACCAGCACTGCCAGCACCGTCGAGCGGGCTTTCCGGGCCGCCCTCTACGACGACACCGACACCGGCCTCGACACCGGCGCCTCCCTGCTCGCCGCCGACCCCGCCGCGGACACCGAACTCGCGCGCCGCGGCGAGGAGTTCGTCGCGACGGCCTGGCGGCGCGGCTGGCAGCCCGCCGACGTCGTACGACTGGTGCGGCGCGAGCTGGCGGACGCGCATGTGCGCCGGGCCGCCGCGCTGATCCGCGCGCAGGCCGGGCAGGACCGCCCGCGCGGGCGCCGCTGGGCCGCTCAGCTGGCGGACCTGCCCGAGGATCCCGCCCGCGAGACCGACCGCTTCGCGCAGGCCACGACCGCACTGGAGCTGTACCGCCTGTTGCTGCGCCTGCCCGCCCTGCAGCCCCTGGAGGAGGAGTCCCGCCCTGCCCCCGGCCCGGCCGCCTCCCGCCTGCTCAGCCGTATCCGCGCGCTGCTCGCCAAGGCCGAGGCGACCGGGTATCCGGAGGAGGCGGAGGCGCTCAGCGCCAAGGCGCAGGAGCTGATGGCGCGACACAGCGTCGACGAGGCGCTGCTCGCGGCGGGGGCACCCGCGCCGGACGCGCCCGGTGCCTGCCGGATCGGCGTCGAGCCGCCGTACGAACAGGCCAAGGCGATCCTGCTCGACGCCGTGGCCGGCGCGAACAACTGCCGCGCGGTGTGGAACGAGCCGCTGGGCTTCTCCACGGTCGTCGGCTTCGAGGCGGACCTGGAGGCCGTCGAGCTGCTCTACACCTCGCTGCTGGTGCAGGCCACGCACGCGATGACGAAGGCGGAGGCCGCGCAGCGAGCCGGGGGACGGAAGCGGACCAAGACCTTCCGGCAGTCGTTCCTGGCCGCCTACGCCCATCGCGTCGGCGACCGGCTCGTGGCCGCCGCCGGGACCCAGGTCACCCAGGACCTGCTGCCGGTCCTGGCCACCAGGGAGCTGGCCGTCACCGACCGGCTGGAGCGGATGTTCCCCGAGACCACCACGACCCGGCTGCGCGGGGTGAGCGACGCGGCCGGGTGGACGGAGGGCGCGCGGGCGGCGGACCGGGCCCAGGTCAGAACCCGCCCCCGACTGGAGTGACACCCCGCCAGGGCTGGAGCGGCACTCAGTCGCCGACCTGCTGGAACGCGCTCACGGAGGCGTCCGGACCGCTCCCGCCGGCCTGGGCCGCGACGGGGCCGTAGGACCAGGGGAAGCTGCGGGCGGTGGGGGAGCCCGGCAGGCTGATGGTCACGGTCTTCGCGTCCACACCGGTCTTGCCCCCCGCGTCGCCGCGCACATAGCTGATGGTGAAGGTCGCCGAGTCGCCCTTGGCGAGCTTGAGCTTCTGGGCCTTCGCGCCCTTGAGGGCCGGCACGCTGGTCTTGGCGCTGCCGGCGTTCAGGACGACGCCCGCGAAGCGGTCCAGGGTGCAGGGCTTGCTCTGGTTGGTGATGCTGACGGGAATCTCGCCCGTGTCACCGGCCTTCGGCGCGACGCTCGCCGACCCGATCTGCACGGAGACCCCGCCGATCTCGCAGGCCGAGCTGTTCTTGCTCTCGCTCTTGCTCGCACCGCCGCCGCAGGCGGTGAGCAGCAGGGCGGCGGCGAGGGCCGTGACGGTGAGCGGAATGGCGCGCATGAGCAGGTCCCATCGAGGTCGTGACGGTGCCCCTGCATCATGGCGCCTGTGCGCCGCACCCGCTCCCACACCCCCTCGGAATCACCACTTCAGGTGGCAGGCCCCGCCGGAGTCACTTCTTCACCCGGGTGGGCAGTGCCGACGGAAGCTTGCCGCCGTCCGCCTTGGTGTACGTCTCCTGGCCGGTCTTGCCCGACCAGGTCACCGTCATGCCCTTGGCGTCCACCGAGTCGACCATGCCGGTGACCCGGTCCTTGTCGCCGTCGGGGCAGGTCAGATGGATCATCTGCATCCCCGCCTCCGCGCCCGCGGCCCCCTGGCACCACGCCTTGCGGCCGGTCACGAACAGCCCGGCCTTCTTCCCGGTGATCACCAGAGCCACGATCTTGCCCCCGCTCGTGGTGATCCAGCTGCCCTGGAGTTTGCCGGAGGCGCCGGTCACGGCCGGGGAGCCCGAGCCGCCGGTGGGGGTCGCGGTCGCGCTCGTCGGCGCCGGGGAGGCGCTCTTGCCGCCCCCGCCCCCGCCCCCGCTGCACGCGGTCAACGCGGCGAGCGCACCCACCAGCCCCGCGGTCACGGTCGCGGTCCGCACCCTTGCCGTCGCGTTCCTTGCCGTCGCGCTCCTTGCTGTCGCAGAAGTCACCGGAAAGCTCCCAAGCTGTAGCGGCCGGCCGCCCTCGGCCGGACGGCCCGCAGCAAGCTACCAGCAGTTACCGGGAGGACTTCCGGACGCCGGGCAGGAATCCGTTGTGAGCCTGCTCGCGCAGGTTCACCCGGCACAGCATGCCCGACGATCACCCCTCATGAGCACCGCACCCGGCGACGACGCGGACGACCTGACCACCGTCCGCGTCGACCGGTTCTTCCCGCACCCGCCCGCCAAGGTCTGGCGCGCCCTGACCGACCCCGGCCTGCTCGCCCGCTGGCAGATGCCCGGCGCCGAGGACTTCCGGCTGGAGGTCGGCCACCGGTACCGGATGACCTCCGTCCCGCGTCCCAACGCCCGCTTCTCCGGGGTGGTGGAGGAGTGTGTCCTGGCCTACGCCATCGAGCGGATGCTGTCCGTCCGCTGGACCGACGCCGATCCGGCCAGTCCTGCGGACTGGACCATCACCTGGACCCTGGAACAGGAAGGGCGCGGTACACGTCTCTTCCTAGTGCACGAGGGTTTCGATCCGGACGACCCGGGTCAGCTGATGGCGCGGAAGATCATGGACGGGGGATGGCGTGGGCATGCCCTGCCCGCACTGGGGCAGACGCTGGACCAGCTTCGGTAAAGCGGACGTCAAACCTGTAACCACGGGAACACCGCGCGTGCACGTGCATTTGCTCATGCACCTGCACATGAACGGGTTATGATCCGGGTCAGTTGACCACAGCATCTATGGCCACACCAGCCAGTGCACCACCGGGGAGCGACCTGTGGACCGCGACGTTGACGGCGTGTACGGGGGGTACGACGTGTACAACGGTATGGCTGCCGAGCAGTTGGTCGGCGTGGCCTGGCAGAAGAGCAGGTACAGCAACTCGCAGGGCTCGTGTGTGGAGTTCGCACGGCTGCCGGGCGGCGAGGTCGCCGTACGCAACTCGCGTTTCCCCGACGGCCCGGCGCTCGTCTACACGCGCGCGGAGATCGAGGCCATGCTGCTCGGCATCAAGGACGGCGAGTTCGACCATCTGATCGTGAGCTGACGCCCGGGGCGTGCCGGTGGCGACGATGTCGGAGTGACGCGCGTAGAAACCGTACGTCCGTCGGTGCGCCGCAGCGTCAGCCGGCCGGGCGGAGCCGGAACAGCGCCCAGACGACCTTGCCGTGCAGGGTGCCGGCGAGGGGGTGCCAGCCCCAGCTGTCGGCGAAGGAGTCGACCAGGAACAGCCCGCGCCCGGACTCGGCGGAGAAGTCGTCCGAGTCGCGCGGGACCGGCGTCTCGTGGCTCGGGTCGCGCACCGCGCACACCAGCCGCTCGCTCCAGTGCAACAGGTGCAGCCGGACGGGCGGGGCGTGTTCGGGGCATCCCGCGTCCCCCGGGAGGGCGTGCCGCAGAGCGTTGGTGACGAGTTCGGAGACGACGAGGCATATGTCGTCGAAGCGGTCGTCGGCGTCCCACTGGTCGAGGGTGGTCCGGGTGAAGCGCCGGGCCTCGCGCACCGCCTCGTACCGGGCGGGCAGGGCGCAGGAGGCGGCATCGGACACGGCCGCGGGATCCAGCGGCGGAAGGCCCTGCCGTAACGGCTTGAGCATGGTCGATCCATTCGTCCCCATGCGAGGCACTCCCGAGAGTTCGCGGTCGTAGCGATGCAGCGGTGGCGCGGCACCATGGTTTCGGATGCGCACAGCAGATGCAAGGGCAGATGCACGTGCACGCGACCGAAATGGCACTGCCCGTACCGCTTCTTGGCCATTTTTTCCGCCATCTTCTCGGCAATCGCCGCCAGTGGTCCTGACCTCTTCAATGGAACCGCCAGTCGGAAACGGCCCGCGTCTTTCCGTTTCCGTAACCGGACGAGTACTGCTCGAAGTGTTTTAGTGGCAGACTGCGGGCCCTGAAGACGGTTGGGGAGGCTGACGAACGTGAGCGCGGGAGAGCCCGGATCGGTGGTGCGGCGGATGCTGCTCGGTTCGCAACTCAGGCGACTGCGTGAAGCTCGGGGGATCACGCGCGAGAAGGCGGGGTACTCCATCCGCGCCTCCGAGTCGAAGATCAGCCGGATGGAGCTGGGCCGGGTGAGCTTCAAGACCCGGGACGTGGAGGACCTGCTGACGCTGTACGGCATCACGGACGAGGCCGAACGCGAGTCACTGCTCTCCCTCGCCCGCGAGGCCAACGTGGCCGGCTGGTGGCACAGTTACACCGACGTCCTGCCCAGCTGGTTCCCCACCTATGTGGGCCTGGAGGGCGCCGCGTCCCTCATCCGCGTCTACGAGGTGCAGTTCGTCCACGGCCTGCTGCAGACCGAGGAGTACGCCCGCGCCGTGGTCCGGCGCGGCATGCAGGGCGCGAGCCCGGCGGACGTCGACCGCAGGGTCACCCTGCGCATGGAGCGGCAGAAGCACCTGCTGGCGGACAACGCCCCCGAGTTCCACATCGTCCTGGACGAGGCCGCCCTGCGCCGCCCCTACGGCGACCGCCAGGTCATGCGCGGCCAGCTGCAGCACCTCATCGACCTCTCCGAGCGGCCCAACGTACGGCTGCAGGTCATGCCGTTCAGCTTCGGCGGGCACTCCGGCGAGAGCGGTGCCTTCACCATCCTCAGCTTCCCCGACGCCGACCTGTCCGACGTCGTCTACGTGGAGCAGCTGACCAGCGCCCTCTACCTGGACAAGCGCGAGGACGTCGCCCAGTACGAGCAGGCGCTCAAGGAGCTGCAGCAGGACAGCCCGGGACCGGACGAGAGCCGGGATCTTCTCCGAGGCCTCCTCCAACTCTCGTGACACGTAAGTACGATGACATGCGATCAGACCTTGACCAGGATCTGCGTCCGCTAGTGATTGAGGGATCACATGTCGTCCTGCTTCACCGACCTGGCCCAGCAGTACATCGATGGTGAGTGGCGTCCGGGCACCGGCTCCTGGGACGTGATCGACTTCAACCCGTACGACGACGAGAAGCTGGCCTCGATCACCGTGGCCACCGTCGACGAGGTGGACCAGGCCTACCGGGCCGCCGCCCGCACCCAGAAGCAGTGGGCCGCGACCAACCCCTACGCCCGCCGCGCGGTCCTGGAGCGGGCGCTCAGACTCATAGAGGACCGCGAGCAGGAGATAGCCGACCTGATCATCGCGGAACTGGGCGGCACGCGCGTGAAGGCCGGTTTCGAGCTGCACCTCGCCAAGGAGTTCCTGCGCGAGTCGGTCCACCTGGCGCTGCGCCCCGAGGGCAAGATCCTGCCCTCCCCGGTCGACGGCAAGGAGAACCGCGTCTACCGGGTCCCGGTCGGGGTGGTCGGCGTGATCAGCCCGTTCAACTTCCCCTTCCTGCTGTCGCTGAAGTCGGTCGCCCCGGCGCTCGCGCTCGGCAACGGCGTGGTCCTCAAGCCGCACCAGAACACCCCGATCGCGGGCGGCACCCTGATCGCGAAGATCTTCGAGGAGGCCGGGCTGCCCGGCGGCCTGCTCAACGTCGTCGTCACCGACATCGCCGAGATCGGCGACGCGTTCATCGAGCACCCGGTCCCGAAGGTCATCTCCTTCACCGGCTCCGACAAGGTCGGCCGGCACGTGGCCACCGTCTGCGCCGCGAACTTCAAGCGCTCGGTGCTCGAACTGGGCGGCAACAGCGCGCTGGTGGTCCTGGAGGACGCCGACGTCGACTACGCGGTGGACGCGGCGGTCTTCAGCCGCTTCGTGCACCAGGGCCAGGTCTGCATGGCCGCGAACCGCGTGCTCGTGGACCGCTCGATCGCCGGTGATTTCACCGAGAAGTTCGTCGCCAAGGTGAGGTCGCTGAAGGTCGGCGACCCGCGCGACCCGCAGACCGTCATCGGCCCGGTGATCAACTCCCAGCAGGCGAACGCCGTTTCCGGCGCCGTCGAGCAGGCGGTCGCCGAGGGCGCCACCGCCCTCGTCCGGGGCGGCACGTCGGGCAACCTGGTCGAGCCCAGCGTGCTCACCGACGTCCCCGCAGACTCGGCGCTGCTGCGGCAGGAGATCTTCGGCCCGGTCGTCTTCCTCATCCCGTTCGACGGCGAGGAGGAGGCGCTCCGCATCGTCAACGACACCCCGTACGGCCTCAGCGGCGCCGTCCACACCGGTGACATCGAGCGGGGCGTCGCCTTCGCCAAGCAGATCGACACCGGCATGTTCCACGTGAACGACGGCACGGTCCACGACGAGCCCATCGTGCCGTTCGGCGGCGAGAAGCACTCCGGCATCGGCCGCCTGAACGGCGAGACGACGCTGGAGGCGTTCACGACCGTCAAGTGGATCTCGGTGCAGCACGGCCGCAGCGCGTTCCCGTTCTGACGAGTGCTGACGAGTGCTGACGAGTTCCGGCGCGTTCCGGACCGGCGGACCCTTGCGGACAGAACCTGACCGCAAGGGTCCGTAACGTCATCGGTGTCAGGGCGAGAGCCTCGGTGAACCGATGAAGGGCGGCCGTCATGGTCAAGCACGTGCCTGCGGAGGCGAAGGGTGACGAGCGAGGAGCGCTGCTGGCGTTCATCGATGAACAGCGCGGCGGGATCCGCCGGGCCCTGCTCGGCCTGACCGAGGAACAGGCCCGCACCCGCCCCAGTGCCAGCGAGCTGTCCCTGGGCGGGCTGCTCAAGCACGTCGCCGAGACCGAGCAGAGCTGGGTCGCACGGGCCAGGCAGGAGCCCCCGGCGGTCCACCGTGACGAGTCGAACTGGCACGAGTGCTTCGAGCTGGCCGAAGGCGAGACGGTCGCCGGGCAGCTGGCGTACTGGGAGGAGATCGCCGCCGAGACGGAGAAGCTGATCCGCTCGGCGCCCAGCCTGGACGACACCTTCCCGCTGCCGCCCGACCCCTGGTTCCCGCCGCAGGCCCGGGTCTCGCTGCGCTGGCTCTGTCTGCAGCTGATCCGCGAGACGGCCCGGCACGCCGGTCACGCCGACATCATCCGGGAGTCCCTGGACGGGAGGACCGCCTTCGAGCTGGTGGCCCAGGAGGCCCGGGAGCAGGGCGGCTCCTGGGGGTGATCGCCGGGTCCTAACCTGGACGCCATGTCAGCGATCCGTCTTCTCGTGCTGGGCGCGGTCCGCCAGCACGGGCGGGCCCACGGCTACCAGGTCCGCAACGACCTGGAGTACTGGGGCGCGCACGAGTGGTCCCACGCCAAACCGGGCTCGATCTACCACGCCCTGAAGCAGATGGCCAAGCAAGGGCTCCTGCACGCGCACGAGATCGCCCCGTCCACGGCCGGCGGACCGCCCCGCACCGAGTACGAGCTGACCGGCCAGGGCACCGAGGAGTACTTCACCCTGCTGCGCGACGCGCTGGTCACCTATGACCAGCGCGTCGACGTGAAAGCGGCGGCGATCGGCTTCATGGTCGACCTGCCGAGGTCCGAGGCGGTGGCACTGCTGGAGGAGCGCACCCGCCGGATCGAGGCCTGGCGCTCCTCGGTCACCGAGCACTACGTGCCCGAGGACGGGCCGGGGCGGCTCGGCCACATCGGCGAGATCATGAACATGTGGGTGCACACGGCCGACTCGGAAGCCGAGTGGACCCGTGGTCTCGTCGCGCGCATCGAGAGCGGCGCCTACACCTTCGCCGGCGAGGGCGAACCGTTCGTCGGCGTGCTCGCCGAGGACGAGGAGAACCCGTACGCGACGGGGGAGCGGCATCCGGAGGACGACCGCTGACCGGGGTCGGCGACTAAACATGGTCCAGGCGGTGCAGGTCCTCGTCCGGCCGGCCGTCCTGTGGCCCCTCGCCCTGCTGGCGGTGTTCTTCCCGCCGGCGGTACGGAGGTTCGCCCGTCCGGGGCGGTAGCCCTAGTGGTGGAAGCCGGTGGCCGCCTGCTTGTCCCGGGTGAGCGGACGCGGCTGCCGGCGCAGCTCGGGCAGCAGGCGGGTCAGGTCGTCCATGAACAGGTCGGCCAGGTCGTGCGAGAAGCCGTTGCGGCACACGATGCGCAGGGCGGAGAGGTCCTCGCGGTGCGGCGGGAAGGTGTACGCGGGCACCAGCCAGCCGCTCTCGCGCAGCCGCCGGGAGAGGTCGAAGACGTCGTACGCCGTGACGTCGTCGGCCGTCGTCAGCGCGAACACCGGCAGCTCGTCGCCGTGCGTGAGCAGCCGGAAGTCGCCGAGCGCCGCGATCTTGCCGGCGAGCGAGGTCGCCACGTCACGCGTCGACTGCTGCACCGCGCGGTAGCCCTCGCGGCCCAGGCGCAGGAACGTGTAGTACTGCGCCACCACCTGGGCGCCGGGCCGGGAGAAGTTGAGCGCGAAGGTCGGCATGTCGCCGCCCAGGTAGTTGACCCGGAAGACCAGTTCCTCGGGCAGCGCCTCCCGGTCCCGCCACAGCGCCCAGCCGACCCCCGGGTACACGAGCCCGTACTTGTGCCCCGAGGTGTTGATCGAGGCCACGCGCGGCAGCCGGAAGTCCCACACCAGATCCGGGTCCAGGAAGGGCGCCACCATGCCGCCGGACGCGCCGTCCACATGCACCGGGACGTCCAGCCCCGTCCGCTCCTGCAGGGCGTCCAGGGCCGCGCACAGCTCGGCGATCGGCTCGTAGGATCCGTCGAACGTCGAGCCGAGGATGCCGACCACCCCGATGGTGTTCTCGTCGCACAGCTCGACGGCGGCCTGCGGGTCCAGATGGAACCGGTCGCCCTCCATGGGCACCAGCCGCGCCTCCACCTCCCAGAAGTTGCAGAACTTCTCCCAGCACACCTGGACGTTGACGCCCATGACCAGGTTGGGCCGCGCGCCGCCCGGATAACGGTCGGCGTTGCGCCTCGTCCAGCGCCGCTTCAGCGCCATCCCGGCGAGCATGCACGCCTCGCTCGACCCGGTCGTCGAACAGCCCACCGCCGCCGACGGGTCCGGCGCGTTCCACAGGTCGGCGAGCATCGCCACACAGCGCCGCTCCAGCTCGGCCGTGCGCGGGTACTCGTCCTTGTCGATCATGTTCTTGTCCCGGCACTCCGCCATCAGCACCCCGGCCTGCGGCTCCATCCAGGTGGTGACGAACGTGGCCAGGTTCAGCCGGGAGTTGCCGTCCAGCATCAGCTCGTCGTGCACCAGCTGGTATGCCGTGGACGGGGCCAGCGGGGTGTCCGGGAGCCGGTGTGTGGGCGGGGCCTCGGCCATGCCGCCGACCGGATTGGCCTCCCCGAAGAACGGGTTGACCGACACCGTGCGCTCCTCGTGCTTGCCGGGTCCTTTGTGCAGGGCCATGAACGTGCCTCCAGTGAAGGTTGTTTCAGCGGACCGGTGTGCCGTCCTCGCGCAACTGCATCTGCGGGCGCCCCGTCACCAGCAGCCACGCCGGCAGGGACGCGAAGCACAGCAGGGCCAGGACGCCGGGTGAGGCGACCAGGGCGGCGGCGGTGAACAGGCTCACCCAGCCATGCCGGGTGACCGCGAGGAGCATGCCCAGGACGGCCGACGCGACGCCTACCGCCGGATGCACGGCCGGAACGAGCGCGTGGGCGCACAGGCCCAGGGCGGTACCGACGAAGACCGACGGGAAGATACGGCCGCCCCGGAACCCGCAGGACGCGGCGACCAGCAGGGCGGCCAGCTTGACCACCGCCACCACGGCCAACTGCCCCGCCGACCGGCCCGCCGGGTCACGGACCAGCTCCTCGGCCTGTGACAACCCCTTGAACAGGGTCACAGGGCCACCCAGGGCCCCGAGGGCGGCCAGCACGACCCCGCCGGCCGGAAGCATCAGCATCGGGTGCCGCAGCCGCAGGAAAGCCCCGTGGACGTACGGGAAGGCGTACACGGCGGACATGCCGAGCAGCGCGGCCGCCGGGGCGATCACCAGGGCCGCCAGGATGTCCTTCGCGTTCGGCGGCCCGATGGGCGCAAGCCCGAGGTCGAGGGACGGATGGGACACCAGCGTGGTCGTGACGGCCCCGCACGCGCCCGCGGTCAGCGGAGCGAACACGTTGTCCCACAGCCGACCGCGCATCGGGCGCCCGGCCAGCGCCTCCGAGATGACCAGCGCCGCCGCCACCGGCGTGCCGAACAGCGCGCCGATCGTGGCCGACTCGGCCAGCACCGGCCACAGGCCGCCCGGCGTCCGGGGCAGCAGGCGTGCGCCGAGCCAGGCCGCGAGACCCACGTTCACGGCGATGATCGGGTTCTCCGGGCCGAGGCTCGGGCCGCCGGCCAGCATCAGCCCGGTCGCCAGCACCAGGCCGGGCAGCACGACCGGCGCCATGACGGGGGCGTTCAGGCCGACGGTCGCCGGATCCGGCCCGGCATGGCCCGGCACCTTCCAGACCACCAGCCCGACGGCGATCCCGGTCGCCACGAGCATGACGGACATCCACAGCACCGAGTACCGCCCCACCCCGAGCGCGGCCGGCAACGGCCCCCACAGGACGTGCTGGAGCTGCTCCGCCGCCGAGCTGACCCCGACGAAGACCAGGCTCGCGGCCACGCCGACGACCACGGCGGGCAGGATGAAGGGCAGCAGAGCCCGTGCCGGGGCCGCGGGAGCGGTCGAGAGCGCCTGCGGCGCGCCGGTTTCCTGGGCCACGGGCTCACCATAAGCGGACGAAATGCGCACAACATCCTGAACGGCTCGAATGGCAACCGGCTTGCACCTCACGTGACGTGAGGCCTCAGCGTGGACGTCGTACCGACGACAAGGAGCGGAAAAGTGAGCTACTCCGTGGGACAGGTCGCGGGGTTCGCCGGGGTCACGGTGCGCACCCTGCACCACTACGACGAGATCGGCCTGCTCGTCCCCAGCGAGCGCACGTACGCCGGTCACCGGCGCTACAACGACGCCGACCTCGACCGGCTCCAGCAGATCCTGTTCTACCGGGAGCTCGGCTTCCCGCTCGACGAGGTCGCGGCCCTGCTCGACGACCCGGATGTGGACCCGCGCGCACACCTGCGCCGCCAGCACGAACTGCTGACCGCCCGGATCGAGAAGCTGCAGAAGATGGCCGCGGCCGTGGAGCACGCCATGGAGGCACGCAAAATGGGGATCAACCTGACGCCGCAGGAGCGGTTCGAGGTCTTCGGGGACAAGGACCCGTTCAACGAGGGGTACACCGAGGAGGCCGAGCAGCGCTGGGGCGACACCGAGGCGTGGGCCGAGTCCCAGCGCCGCGCCGCCCGCTACACCAAGGAGGACTGGAAGCGGATCAAGGCCGAGGTCGACGACTGGAGCGAGCGGTACGCCGCCCTGGTGGCCGCCGGGGAGGACCCGTCCGGCGAGGCGGCCATGGACATGGCCGAGGAGCACCGCGAGCACATGAACAGGTGGTTCTTCGAGGTCGCCTACGAGATGCACCGGTGCTTCGCGGAGATGTACGTCTCCGACGAGCGCTTCAAGGCGTACTACGACTCCATGGGGCCGGGCTTCGCCGTGCACCTGCGCGAGGCGATCCTCGCCAACGCCGACCGGCACACCGCCTCCTGAGCGGTCCTGGTCCGGGAGTGCGCGGGTTCACTCCCGGGCCAGGACCACCGCCGTGCCGTAGGCGCACACCTCGGTGCCGACGTCCGCGGCCTCGGTCACGTCGAACCGGAACGCCAGCACTCCGTTGGCGCCACGCGCGCGTGCCTGCTCCACCAGGCGTTCCATGGCCTGGTTGCGGGTCTGCACGAGCGTCTTGGTGAGCCCCTTCAGCTCGCCGCCGATCATCGACTTCAGCCCGGCGCCGATCTGGCTGCCGATGTGCCGCGACCGCACGGTGAGCCCGAACACCTCGCCGATCACCTGCTGCACCCGGTATCCGGGCACGTCGTTCGAGGTCACGACCAGCACGTCCGACTGGGGCGTCTGGCCGCCGCCGTAGTCATCGAGTCCCATGAGTCACAGCTTTCTCCCGGTCATCCCACAGCGCATCCCGGGGGCACCGGTGGAACCTGGGGCGGTCACATCACGTTGATAGCTTTGTGCGGCCGTACCCGGATGCCGTAGCCGCCCTGACCCCCTGGAGCCCGGACCCGTGATGACACTCGCCCTCGGCCCGAGCTGGCTCGATCCCAACTATCTGCTCGACACCTACGGCATCTGGGGCCTGCTGCTCGTCGTCTTCGCCGAGTCCGGCCTGCTCATCGGCTTCTTCCTGCCGGGTGACTCGCTGCTGTTCACGTGCGGCCTGCTGATCACGTCGCACCAGCTGGACTTCCCGCTGTGGGGTGCGGTCGGCCTCATCTGCCTCGCCGCGATACTCGGCGACCAGGCGGGCTACATGTTCGGCAAAAAGGTCGGCCCGTCCCTGTTCAACCGCCCCGACTCGCGCCTGTTCAAGCAGGAGAACGTCACCAAGGCGCACGAGTTCTTCGAGAAGTACGGTCCGAAGTCCCTGGTCCTGGCCCGCTTCGTGCCCATCGTGCGCACGTTCACGCCGATCATCGCCGGCGTCAGCGGCATGAAGTACCGCTCGTTCCTGATCTTCAACGTCATCGGCGGCGTCCTGTGGGGCGCGGGCGTCACCCTGCTCGGCTCCTGGCTCGGCAACGTCGACCTCGTCAAGAACAACATCGAGGCGATCCTGATCCTGATCGTCCTCGTCTCCGTGATCCCGGTCGCCATCGAGGTCCTCCGCGCCCGCGGCAAGCAGAAGAAGGCTCCGCGGCCGACACCGGGGCCGTCCCGCCCGGCTCCCCCGGTGATGGACACCGAGACCACCCAGCTGCGCCGCATCGAGCCGGACCAGCCGTACGAGTACCAGCAGCAGGAGCAGCAGTACTGGAACCAGGGCGGCTACGACAACCAGTACGACCAGCACTACGACCAGCAGCAGTACCCGCAGCAGCAGCACCCGCAGCAGTCCTACGGGGAGCAGCAGCAGTACGACCAGCACCAGTACCCGTACGACTACAACCAGGGCAACTACCGCGCCCCGTAGACCTCAGAATCCCCTGGTCCTCTTGGCGGCCCGGCGTTTCCCGGCGGAGCCGATCCTCAGGAACAGCCGGAAGATCTCCGACCCCAGATTGACCCCGATGGCGATGGCGATGGCCAGCGACGCCGCGTTGGCCAGCGACACCAACCCCTTGTCCACCTCGTTCTGGGCCATGTTCAGCAGCCCGAAGTAGGTGGCCGAACCGGGCAGCAGCGGCCCGATCGCCGCCGTCGTGTACGGCAGGGCCGACGCGAACCGGTACCGCGAAAGCAACTGCCCGAACAGCCCGACCAGCCCCGCCGCAACGGCCGTGGACGCCACCGGCGAGATGTCGGCGACGTAGTGCATCGCGCCGTACACCGACCACGCGACACCCCCGTTGAGCGTCACCCACATCACGGTCGAACGTTCCTGCTGCAGCAGCACCGCGAACGTCAGCGACAGCAGCATGGACGCGGCGATCTGCACCAGCGGCCGTTCGTTGATGATGAGCGCCGCGTCCGGGTTCAGCTTGCCGCCGACCTTCACGCCGAAGTACAGGACGACCAGCACGCCGGTGACGATCCCGACGAAGAAGTACATGACCTCCAGCAGACGCGCGGAGGCGGTGATGTAGAAGCCCGTCAGGCCGTCCTGCACACCCGCCACCAGCGCCCGCCCGGGCAGCAGCGCGAACAGTCCACCGGTGACGACGGCGGACGCCTTCACGTCGACGTGCGCCAGCGCGAAGGCCACCCCGATCGCCGCGGGCGGCATCGCGGCCACCGTGAACTGGTAGAACTCCGGCAGCCCGCGCCCCGCGCACAGCCAGGCCAGCCGGTCGCCCAGCATCGCGCCGACGGCCGCCGCGACGAACACGATCAGATCACCGCCGACCAGGACGGAGGCGGCTCCGGCGAGCAGCCCGCTGGCCAGGGTCAGCGCCCAGCCGGGGAAGGGGTGCCGGTTGCGGCGGATCTCCGCCAGCCGCCGGTAGGCCTCCTCCAGGGAGACATGGGTCTCCGGGTCGGTCAGGTCGTCCACCAGCCGGAACACGGCCGCGAGCCGCGTGTAGTCGGTGCCCCGCCGCCGTACCGTCCGCGACGCCGTCACCGGGTCCTCCACCAGCGACGGCTGGTGCGAGATCGACAGCAGCGTGAAGGTGACGTTCGGCTCGCAGCGGTCCAGGCCGTAGGAGCGGCACACCGCGAACATCGCGGCCTCCACGTCCTCCGCGCCCTCGCCGCCGGCCAGCAGCAGCTCGCCGATGCGCAGGGTCAGGTCGAGCACACGGGGTACGGCCGGGACGCCCTCCTCCTCGCGCTGCACCGGCTCCGGCGCGGGCCGCTCGGCCACCGGCATGCGCAGCATCGTGCGCATCCGGTCCTGCCAGGGGGCGTCCTTGACCAGGCTGACCAGCGGCACCCCGGTGGCCGGGGTGAACGCCACAGGGGCGTCCTTGGCGCTGTAGGTGCGCGGCAAGCTGAACGCCGACCCCTCCGGCTCGGGGCTCGGCGGCTGCGGAGCCCCCAGCCCCTTCGGCACGGCGAACTCGGACGTGGTCTCCGGCTCACCGGCGCCCTCGGGGACCTCGATGCCCTCCGGAATGGCGAACTCGGACGTGATCTCCGGGTCGTACCGCGCCTCGTCCGACCGGGGCTTGCGGTCCTCCGCCTCCGTCACCTCGCACCGCTCCCTGAACGACACCTTCCGTACGGCTCAGTATGCGCACAGCCATACGAGGAAAACGCAAACGGGCCGCACGCGTGCGCGTACGGCCCGTTCAGAAGCGCGCGACGGTCAGTGACCGCCCTGCTCCTCGAAGCGCTTGTACGACCGCTCGATCTCCGCCTCGGCGTCCGTGCGGCCCACCCAGTTGGCACCCTCGACCGACTTGCCGGGCTCCAGGTCCTTGTACACCTCGAAGAAGTGCTGGATCTCCAGGCGGTCGAACTCCGACACGTGGTGGATGTCGCGCAGGTGCTCCACTCGCGGGTCGGTGGCCGGAACGCACAGCAGCTTGTCGTCGCCGCCCGCCTCGTCCGTCATGCGGAACATGCCGATCGCGCGGCACTTGATCAGACAACCCGGGAAGGTCGGCTCGTCCAGGATGACCAGCGCGTCCAGCGGGTCGCCGTCCTCGCCGAGGGTGTTCTCGACGAAGCCGTAGTCGGTCGGGTAGGCGGTCGAGGTGAAGAGACGACGGTCCAGGCGGATCCGACCGGACTCGTGATCCACCTCGTACTTGTTGCGCGAACCCTTCGGGATCTCGATCGTGACGTCGAACTCCACCGGTGGCTCCTCCATGATCAGCACATAGTTCTGGTGGTTAAGTGTCCCTCACGCAGGTGTGTGATCGCGAAAGGGGCTGGTGGTCGTGCCAGAGCTGAGGCCTTGGCGGGCTGCGGGACCGCGGGTGGAGCGGATCGCGAACGCCGTACGACCGCGTCTGGCGCGGGCCGCGACGGCCGCGAAGCCGCAGGTCGCGCGGTTGACGCGGGCCCTGCGGCCCCGGCCCGCCCGCCTGCCCCGTCGGCAGGCGGTCAGGACCTGGCAGTACACCGCGGGCGCCGCCACCGCCGGCCTCGCGCTCGCCGCCGGTGTGGTGACCGCGGCGGGCCCCTGGGACGCCAACGGTCAGCGTACGGCCGAGCGGGACCGCGCCGCGGCCCTGGAGCGACCAGGTGGCACAGATCACGGCCGCTCCGGTACGGCGTCGGGCGCGGCACCCCGGCCCGCGCCGAGCGCCGCGCCCGTCCTGGCGGCCCTGGACGGCCCGGCGGCCGCCCTGGGCACCGAGAAGGCCGCGCCCGGCGCGAAGCCCCTCTCGGACGTCCTGGGCCCCCTCCTGGACGCCTCCGCGCTGGGCGGTGACCACGCGGCGGCCGTCGTCGACGTGGCCACCGGCAAGCGCCTGTACGGCACCGAGTCCGGCAAGGGGTTCACCCCCGCCTCCACCACCAAGATCGCCACCGCCGTCGCCGCCCTGTCCGCCCTGGGCCCCGACCACCGCCTCACCACCCGCGCCGCCCTCGAACCGGACACCGGCGAACTCGTCCTCGTCGGCGGCGGCGACCCCACCCTCACCGCCCATCCGACGACCGGGGACGCCGGGAGCGGGGAACACTGGGCCGACCTGCGCGCCCTGGCCGCGGACACCGCGCAGGCGCTCCACCGGCGCGGCATCCGCAAGGTCACGCTCTCCTACGACACCACCCTCTACGCCGGCCCCGCCCTGCACACCATCGGCGTCAACACCAACCTCGCCCCGGTCAGCGCCCTGACCGTCGACGAGGGCCGCACCGACGCCTCCACCAGAGGCCCGGCGCCCCGCGTGACCGACCCGGCGAAGGCCGCGGCCGGCACGTTCGCGGCCTTCCTCAAGGCCGCCGGCATCACCACCACACCCCCCGGCCCCTCCAAGGCCACCACGCGCGCGCAGACCCTCGCCACGGTCTCCTCACCCCCGCTGTCCGCCCTGGTCGAGTGCATGCTCACCAACAGCGACAACGACATCGCCGAGCACCTGGCCCGCCAGACGGCCCTCGCCAGCGGCGAACCCGGCAGCTTCGACGGCGGCGCCAAGGCGATCTCCGCGCGGCTGACCAAGCTGGGCCTGCCGATGGCCGGCGCCTCCTTCCACGACGGCAGCGGCCTCAACCGTGACGACAGGCTCACCGCCGACCTCCTCACCGGCCTCCTGGTCACGGCCGGCGACCCCGGCCGTCCCGGCCTGCGCCCCGTCCTCACCGGCCTGCCCGTGGCCGGTTTCACCGGCACCCTCACCCACCGCTACACCGACGGCGCCGCCGGCGTCATCCGCGCCAAGACCGGCACTCTGACCGGCGTCAACACCCTGGCCGGCACAGTCGTGGACACCGACGGCCGCCTCCTGGCCTTCGCCTTCCTGGCCTCCGGTACCACCGATCCCCTGCAGGCCCAGTCGGCCCTGGACGGAACGGCGACGGCGCTGGCGGGCTGCGGCTGCCGGTAGCCGCTGCGGCACCCGGTGCTGCGGGTCGGGCCAACACCGCGTCCCCGCCGCCCCGTCACGGCCTGCCCCAAGCGGTAACGGTCCCGTACGGTTGTCAACATGACTGGCTTCGGTGGCACCGCATCTCCCGGGATGGTCGACTGGAACCTCGCGGTGGCAACCGCGACACGGCTCGTACGACCGGGCCCGGACGTCAGTCGCGACGAGGCCCGCGCCGTCGTCGCGGAGCTGCGCCGGCACGCCAAGGCCTCGGAGGGACACGTCCGTGGCTTCACCCGTATGGGCACCGAGGACACCCACGACACCCCCGTCCTCGTCGTCGACCGCCCCGGCTGGGTCCGCGCCAACGTCGCCGGCTTCCGCGAGATCCTCAAACCGCTCCTGGAGAAGATGCAGGAACGGCGCGCCGGCAACCCCGGCAGCGCGGTCCTGGGCACCGTCGGCGGCAAGGTCACCGGCGTGGAACTCGGCATGCTGCTGTCGTTCCTGTCCTCCCGAGTCCTGGGCCAGTACGAGACCTTCGCCCCCGCCACCCGCGACCTCCCCGCCGGTGACAACGGCGGCGGCCGCCTCCTCCTCGTCGCCCCCAACATCGTCCACGTCGAGCGCGAACTCGACGTCGACCCGCACGATTTCCGCCTGTGGGTGTGCCTGCACGAGGAGACCCACCGCACCCAGTTCACGGCCGTGCCCTGGCTGCGCGACCACCTGGAGGGCGAAATCCAGTCGTTCTTGGCGGAGACCGACGTCGACCCGATGACCTTCCTGGAGCGCATCAGGGAAGCCGCGCAGTCCCTCGCCGGAGGCCGCCCCGAGGGCGAGGAGGAGGACGGCGGCCGGTCCTTCGTGGAGCTGGTGCAGACCCCCGCCCAGCGCGAGATCCTCGGCCGCCTCACCGCCGTGATGTCCCTGCTGGAGGGGCACGCCGACTACGTCATGGACGGCGTCGGGCCCGGCGTCGTACCGACCGTGGCGGAGATCCGCGAGAAGTTCCAGCAGCGTCGCGCCAAGGGCGCCTCCCGTCTCGACGTCGCGCTGCGCAAGCTGCTGGGTCTGGATGCCAAACTGAGGCAGTACCGGGACGGCGAGCGGTTCGTACGAGCCGTCGTCGAGCAGGTCGGCACCGACGGCTTCAACCGCGTGTGGACCTCGCCCAACACCCTCCCCACCAAGGCCGAGATCGCCAAACCGGCGGACTGGGTCGCACGGGTGCACCGCAAGGCCGAGTCGTGAACGGCGCGAACGCATCGTGAGTGGAATCCGGCCGACGGCAGGCGAACGCCCCTCCAATCACCCGTCCGAGGGACCGTGAGCCATGCGTAGGCGTGCAATGCTCGGGGAACGGCCCGCTTCTGTCACCATCTACACACTCTGAGTGACCGACTCGGGCTCACCCCCCGAAAAACTTCATGAAGGGAACCGGACATGGGTCCCCATCCTGCGGTCGCGGCGATACGCCTGGCGGTCCGCCGCGTCCTCCACGACATCCTCAACGACCACCCCAGCTTCGCCGGTGTCGGCGCCCGGCAGGCCTGCGGCGCGCGCCCGGACCGGACGGCCGAGCGGCCCCCCTCCCCGCTCGTGCTCGTCGCGTGCTCCGGCGGCGCCGACTCCATGGCCCTCGCCTCCGCCCTCGCCTTCGAGGCGCCCAAGCTCGGCATCCGGGCCGGCGGTGTCACCGTCGACCACGGCCTCCAGCCCGGCTCCGACCTCCGCGCCGACGAGGTCGTCCTGCGCCTGCATGAACTCGGCCTCGCGCCGGTCGAGTCCGTCGCCGTGACCGTCGGCCGCGAAGGCGGACCGGAAGCCGCCGCCCGCGACGCCCGCTACGCCGCCCTCGACGCCGTCGCCGAACGCCACGGCGCCGCCGCGGTCCTGCTCGGCCACACCCGCGACGACCAGGCCGAAACCGTCCTGCTCGGCCTCGCCCGCGGCTCCGGCATCCGCTCCCTGTCCGGCATGGCGGCGGTCTCGGGGGCCGCCGGCCGCTACCGGCGCCCCTTCCTCGAACTCGACCGGCAGACCGCCCGCAAGGCCTGCATGGTCCAGTCCCTCCCCGTCTGGGACGATCCTCACAACGCCGACCCCGCCTACACCCGCTCCCGGCTCAGGCACGAGGGCCTGCCCGCCCTGGAGAAGGCCCTCGGCAAAGGGGTCGTGGAGGCGCTCGCCCGCACCGCCCAGCTCTCCCGCGACGACGCCGACGCCCTCGACACCTGGGCCAGCCAGGCCGAGTCCTCCGTACGGGACGCCACGGGCCTGCTGGAGTGCGCCAAGCTCTACGCCCTCCCGCCCGCCGTACGCCGCCGCATCCTGCGCCGAGCCGCCATCGAGGCCGGTGCCCCGGCCGGTTCGCTGTTCGCCCGCCACATCGAGGAAGTCGACCGCCTGATCACCGGCTGGCGCGGCCAGGGAGCCATCAATCTCCCGGGCAAAGTCGTCGCCAGGCGACAGGGTGGCAGACTGGTGATTCGGCAAGGCTGAATCCTTCCCCCCACGAGGGGTGGGCGGCCGGTGGGACGACCGAAAGTGATGCGGGTGGACGCGAAAGACATGGGTGCCGAGCTCCAGCAGGTGCTCATCACCAAGGAAGAGATCGACGCGAAGCTGGCCGAGCTGGCCGCGAAGATCGACGCGGAGTACGCGGGCAAGGACCTGCTCATCGTCGGTGTCCTGAAGGGCGCGGTGATGGTCATGGCCGACCTCGCCCGGGCGCTGTCCACCCCCGTCACCATGGACTGGATGGCCGTGTCCTCCTACGGCGCGGGCACCCAGTCCTCCGGTGTCGTGCGGATCCTCAAGGACCTCGACACCGACATCAAGGGCAAGCACGTCCTGATCGTCGAGGACATCATCGACTCCGGCCTGACCCTGTCCTGGCTGATCAACAACCTCGGCTCCCGCGAGCCCGCCTCCCTGAAGGTGTGCACGCTGCTGCGCAAGCCGGACGCCGCGAAGGTCGCCATCGACGTCGAGTGGGTCGGCTTCGACATCCCGAACGAGTTCGTCGTCGGCTACGGCCTCGACTACGCCGAGAAGTACCGCAACCTGCCGTTCGTCGGTACGCTCGCGCCTCACGTCTACGGCGGCTGAGCCGGACCGGGCGGTGTGAGCCACTCGGCTCAAGCCTTGTAGGACGATCGGGAACCCCGGCGGGTTCCAGGCCGTTGAAGCATGCAGAAACGGGTTTCCCAGCCGGTCGAAGCAAACTTCGTGCGGCTTCGGACCACCACGCTGGGGTACCGTCAGAAGAACTGTCTTATCAAACTCACTATGGCAGGAGGGACGGGGCGGCACCGCTCCGTATGGATGGACGTGAAGCGATACTTCCGTGGGCCGGTCATGTGGATCGTGCTGGCCGTCCTTGCCGTGGTCGTGTTGATGCAGGTCGTCGGCTCGTCCGGCGGCTACAAGACGGTGGACACCGGCCAGGTCATTGCCGCGATCAATGACAACAGGGTCCAGTCGGCCAAGCTGACCACAGGCGACGAGCAGACCATCAAGGCCACCCTCAAGGACGGCCAGAAGGTCGACGGCAGCTCCAAGATCCAGGCAAGCTACATCGGCGACCAGGGCGCCCAGCTCGCCGGCTCGCTGCAGACCAAGTACCAGGACAAGCAGATCCCCGACGGCTATACGGTCTCGCCGTCCAAGCAGAACCCGTTCGTCGGCGTCCTGCTCTCCCTGCTGCCCTTCGTCCTGATCGTCGTCGTCTTCCTGTTCCTGATGAATCAGATGCAGGGCGGCGGCTCCCGGGTCATGAACTTCGGCAAGTCCAAGGCCAAGCTCATCACCAAGGACACCCCGAAGACGACCTTCTCCGACGTCGCCGGCTGTGACGAGGCCGTCGAGGAGCTCCACGAGATCAAGGAGTTCCTGCAGGAGCCGGCCAAGTTCCAGGCCGTCGGCGCCAAGATCCCCAAGGGCGTGCTGCTCTACGGCCGCCCGGGTACCGGCAAGACGCTGCTCGCGCGTGCCGTGGCCGGCGAGGCGGGCGTCCCCTTCTACTCGATCTCCGGCTCCGACTTCGTCGAGATGTTCGTCGGTGTCGGCGCCTCCCGCGTCCGTGACCTGTTCGAGCAGGCCAAGGCGAACGCCCCGGCGATCGTCTTCGTCGACGAGATCGACGCGGTCGGCCGCCACCGCGGCGCCGGCCTCGGCGGTGGTCACGACGAGCGCGAGCAGACCCTGAACCAGCTGCTCGTCGAGATGGACGGCTTCGACGTCAAGGGCGGCGTGATCCTCATCGCCGCCACCAACCGCCCCGACATCCTCGACCCGGCGCTGCTCCGCCCCGGCCGCTTCGACCGCCAGATCGCGGTCGACCCGCCGGACCTGCAGGGCCGCCTGGAGATCCTCAAGGTTCACCAGAAGGGCAAGCCGGTCGCCCGCGACGTCGACCTGGCCGCCGTCGCCCGCCGCACCCCCGGCATGACGGGTGCCGACCTGGCGAACGTCCTCAACGAGGCGGCTCTGCTGACCGCCCGCGGCGACCAGAAGCTGATCGACAACAGGGCGCTGGACGAGGCGATCGACCGTGTGGTCGCGGGCCCGCAGAAGCGGACCCGGATCATGTCGGACAAGGAGAAGAAGATCACCGCGTACCACGAGGGCGGTCACGCCCTGGTCGCGGCGGCCTCCCCGAACTCCGACCCGGTCCACAAGATCACGATCCTGTCCCGCGGCCGTGCCCTCGGTTACACGATGGTCCTGCCCGACGAGGACAAGTACTCGACCACCCGCAACGAGATGCTCGACCAGCTCGCCTACATGCTGGGTGGTCGCGCCGCCGAGGAACTGGTCTTCCACGACCCGACCACCGGCGCCGCCAACGACATCGAGAAGGCCACCAACCTGGCCCGCGCGATGGTCACCCAGTACGGCATGACCGAGCGGCTCGGCGCCATCAAGTTCGGCGGCGACAACAGCGAGCCGTTCCTGGGACGTGAGATGGCTCACCAGCGTGACTACTCGGAAGAGGTCGCCGCGCTGGTCGACGAAGAGGTCAAGAAGCTCATCGAGACCGCGCACAACGAGGCCTGGGAGATCCTGGTCGAGAACCGCGACGTGCTCGACCAGCTCGTCCTTCACCTGCTGGAGAAGGAGACCCTGGGCAAGGAGGAGATCGCCGAGATCTTCGCCCCGATCCACAAGCGCCCGCCGCGGCCCGCCTGGACCGGCTCCTCCCGCCGCACCCCGTCCACCCGCCCGCCGGTGCTCTCCCCCAAGGAGCTGGCCCTGACCAACGGCGCGAACGGCGCGACGGCCGCCATCAGCACGGTCAAGTCCACCGCCACGGAGTCCACCCCGGTCAGGGACCAGACCCCGGAGGACCGCCCGGAGAACTGACCGGGTTTCGGCCAACAAGGCTGGAATGAACGCCGCGCACGCCGGGTTTTAGCCTGGAGGGCGCGGCGTTCGTATGTCCGCACACAGACGCGTGGCTTGCGTCCCGCGTAAAGAGGCACAGGAACGAGGAACCAGATGACCGACCCCGTGACGCTGGACGGCGAGGGCCAGATCGGCGAGTTCGACGAGAAGCGCGCCGAGAACGCCGTGCGGGAGCTGCTCATCGCGGTCGGCGAGGACCCGGACCGGGAAGGCCTGAGAGAGACGCCGGCGCGGGTGGCACGGGCGTACAAGGAGATCTTCGCGGGCCTGTGGCAGAAGCCCGAGGACGTGCTGACGACGACGTTCGACCTGGGGCACGACGAGATGGTGCTCGTGAAGGACATCGAGGTCTACAGCACCTGTGAGCACCATCTGGTCCCGTTCAGGGGCGTCGCCCACGTCGGCTACATCCCGTCCGTCACCGGGAAGATCACCGGCCTGTCCAAGCTGGCCCGCCTGGTGGACGTCTACGCCCGGCGACCGCAGGTGCAGGAACGACTCACCACGCAGATCGCGGACTCCCTGATGGAGATCCTGGAGCCGCGGGGCGTCATCGTGGTCGTCGAGTGCGAGCACATGTGCATGTCCATGCGTGGCATTCGCAAGCCCGGGGCGAAGACCATAACGTCCGCCGTGCGCGGTCAGCTGCGGGACGCGGCGACGCGGAACGAGGCCATGAGCCTGATCATGGCGCGCTGAACCGGTGCCTCAGGAAACCGGCGGTCATGCCGCCGGTTCCGCTCCCGGGTGGTTCTGGTCCTCGTCCTCCGGGAGTTTGCACACCCGCTCCAGGAACAGGGCCGCCGCTATGACCCCGATGCCCGCCAGGACCGAGAAGCCGGCGTAGATGGCCTGGTCGCGACGGGCGGGGATGTCGAGGAGTTCCAGGAGCAACACGCCCGTGCCGCCGTACATGCCGGCGACCAGGGCGGCGACCAGGGCGCTGGCCTGGCCGAAGACGACCGCGCGGGCGGCCATCAGCGGGTCGACGCCCTTCGCTCCGGGGCGGCGCTCGCGCTGGGCCTTGAACCGGGCGCGCAGCGAGAACGCCGTGGAGAGCAGGACCACGGCGATCAGGGCGAGGACGATGGGGGCGGCCAGGGGGACGCTGGGAAGGGTCCCGATCGAGTTCCAGAGGCGGGCGCCCGCCCAGGACAGGACGCCGGCGACGACGAAAACGCCCGCCAGCACCCTGATGCGCAGCTCTCTCACGGTGTCCCTTCAGCTCCCCCGGACCGGTCCGGACGGCGGTCGTTCACGACCTTGTCGTCTTGACCTTAACGACTACTCGGGCAGTCGGAGTTCCAGGTCCGCGCGGGGCTCGACGCCGGCCCGGGTGAGGGCCGACAGCAGATCGGCCACCGTGCCATGGCCGGGCAGCTGGGCCTGCGGATCCACGTCGTGCCAGGGCGCCAGCACGAAGGCGCGCTCATGGGCGCGCGGGTGGGGGAGGGTGAGGTGCGGGTCGTCGGAGGTGACGTCGGCGTAGGCGACGATGTCGACGTCCAGGGTGCGCGGGCCCCAGTGCTCGTCGCGGACGCGTTTGTACGCCTCCTCGATGGCGTGCGCCCGCTCCAGCAGGGAGGCCGGGGGCAGGGTGGTCTTGAGGGCCACGACCGCGTTGAAGTACGACGGCTGGCTGCCGGGCTCGACACCCCAGGGCTCGGTCTCGTACACCGGGGAGACGGCCTTCACACGGACCCCGGGGGTGTCCTCCAGGGCGTCGACGGCGCCCTGGAGGGTCTCCAGGCGGTTGCCGAGGTTGGAGCCGATGGAGATGACGGCCCACTTGGGGTTGTGCAGCGTCGTGTCGGCGGCGTCGACCTGTTCGACGACCGAGGCGGGCACCGGCTGGACGGTCGGGTCGCTGTGACCCTGCAGGAAAGGTCGGGTCATACTCGGCTCCGGGTGATGGTGACGGTCACGTCGTCGAAGGGAACGGTGATCGGAGCGTCCGGCTTGTGAACGCAGACCTCGACCTCCTGGACCCCTTCGTGCTTCAGGCAGGTCCGGGCGATCCGCTCGGCGAGGGTCTCGATGAGGTTCACCGGCTCGCCCTCGACCACGGCCACGACCTCTTCGGCCACGATGCCGTAGTGCGCGGTCTTCGCCAGGTCGTCGTCGGCCGCGGCCGGCCGGGTGTCCAGCCCCAGGACGAGGTCGACGATGAAGGTCTGGCCCTCCTCGCGCTCCCTGGGGAACACACCGTGGTGCCCGCGGGCCTTGAGGCCGCGCAGCGCGACACGATCCACGCGAATCACTCCTGCAATCGTCGGGAAGGACCGGTCCGTACCACGTGCGGGCGGCACACCGGCCTCAGACGAATCTACCTGCGGGCACTGACAAAGCCGGGCTGCAGGGCGCGGGGCCCGGGCCGGGACCACGAGGGTTCATCTCGTGTTTCCCTGGGGAAACCCGGCCTTGTCATGGGTTGGTAGCGGCTTCTACCCCGGGGTAGGTGATTCCAACCACTTCTTGGTCCTCCGGGGGCGTCCACCCGCTCAGGAGAGGGGCCCGTCGTCCGGATTCACGCCGTTGACGCCGGTCTCACCGTCCTCGTCGTCGCTCTCCGCCAGGACGGGGGAGGCGTGGTGCGACCAGAGCTTCCAGCCTGACGGTGTGCGCCGGAACACGTTCGTGGCGACGACGAGCTGGCCGACCAGCGGTCCCAGTTCCGCGCCGTCCTCAGGTGCGGGGCCGCCGCTGAGGATGTTCTCGCTGCAGGTGACGAGGGCGGTGTCGCCGGTGACGGAGACGTGCACGTCGGTGAGGAAGAACTGGATGTAGTCGGTGTGGGCCATGATCAGGGCGTACGACCTGAGGACCTCGCCGCGCCCGGTGAGCACCGGCCAGCCGGGGTGGACGCAGGAGATCACGCCGGCGTCCGCCGGGTCGTGGTACTCCTCGTCCACGCCCAGGTCGGCGGGGGTGAGCCAGAGCGAGGACAGCTCCTCGAAGTCGCCGCGTTCCATCGCCTCGTAGAAGGCGGTGTTGGCGGCCTCCACCTGCTCGACGTCGGTATGGGGGGCGCTCACCGGGCTCCTGCCGCCCCGCGCTCGTCACCGGCGCCAGGCGCACGTCCACTTCCGCGCCCGGTGCCCTCACCACCGTGCGCCCCGCGCTCACCCCCCGCGTCCGGCGCGTGCCCTGCCTCAGGCGCCCTGCCTGCATCTCGAGCGCTCGGCGCAGACCCGGCCATCCGCGCCTTCTCCACGGCGCGCGCGACGCGTACCGCGTCCGCGGTGGCGTGTACCTCGTGTACGCGCACTGCCCACGCGCCGGAGTGCGCCGCGAGTGCGGAGACGGCGGCCGTGGCGGCGTCGCGTTCCCGGGCCGGCGGGGGTGCGCCCTGCGGGCCGGCGAGGACGCGGCCGAGGAACCGCTTGCGGGAGGCGGCCACGAGCAGGGGGTGGCCGAGGGCGCGCAGGCGGTCGAGGTGAGCGAGGAGGGTGAGGTCGTGCTCGGCCTCCTTGGAGAAGCCGAGGCCCGGGTCGACGATGATGCGGTCGGGGGCGATGCCGCCGGCGAGGACGGCCTCCACGCGCGCGTGCAGCTCCCCCACGACTTCGCCGACGACGTCGTCGTAGACACCCCTGGCGTTGCCGCCCTGGAGGAAGCCGCGCCAGTGCATGACGACGAACGGGGCGCCCGCGTCGGCGACGACCGGGATCATCGCGGGGTCGGCGAGGCCGCCGCTGACGTCGTTGACGAGGGCGGCGCCGGCCGCGAGGGACTGTTCGGCGACGGAGGCGCGCATGGTGTCGACGGAGACGACGACGCCTTCGGAGGCGAGGCCGCGGACGACCGGGATGACGCGCCTGAGCTCCTCGGCCTCGTCCACCCGGGTGGCGCCGGGACGGGTGGACTCGCCGCCGACGTCGACCAGGTCCGCGCCTTCGGAGACGAGGTCCAGGCCGTGTTTGACGGCGACGGTCGTGTCGAACCAGCGGCCGCCGTCGGAGAAGGAATCGGGGGTCACGTTGACGACACCCATGACCGCGCACCGGTCCCATGCCGGAAGGCCAGCCACCTGGCCGCGCCCGCTGAGGTTGTTCATACGTTCAGCGTAGGCCCAGGAGGATGCCGCAAACGCGCGGCGGCCCGGGCGGGAGCCCCTGTGCTGGAGGGGGTGGGGTGCCCGCCCGGGCCCGTCCTGGCCGCGCCGTACGGTCATGCGGCGCTCAGTGCGTCCCGCGGTGCGTCAGGCCGCGCGGACGTCGCGTTCCGCCACGGCGTGCGCGCAGGGGCGCTCGGCCGCCGCCCTGCGCCGGCGCAGGAAGCGCGGGAGCGGCAGCGCGAGGTTCACGAAGCCCTCCGCCTGCATGGCGGCGAAGCCGATGCGGGGCAGGTCGGCGGAGTGCCGGTAGACCACGAAGCGGGGCTCCCAGCGCGGCTGGAACTTGGCGTTGAACTTGTACAGCGACTCGATCTGGAACCAGCGCGAGAGGAACACGAGCAGCCCGCGCCAGGCGCGCAGCACCGGACCGGCGCCGATCTTCTCGCCGCGCGCGAGGGCGGAGCGGAACATCGCGAAGTTCAGTGAGACGCGGGTGATGCCGAACTTCGGGGCGGCCTGCAGGGCGGCGACGATCAGCAGCTCGTTCATGCCCGGGTCCGCGCTGCGGTCACGGCGCATCAGGTCGAGCGAGGCGCCGTCCTTGCCCCAGGGCACGAAGTGCAGGACCGCCTTCAGGTCGCCGTACTCGCCGGGCTCGTCGTCCTGCTTGTGGGCGGTGGCGATCAGGCAGTCGCCGTCGGTGGGGTCGCCGATCCGGCCGAGCGCCATGGAGAAGCCGCGCTCGGTGTCGGTGCCCCGCCAGTCCTCCGCCGCCCGGCGGATGCGCTCCAGCTCGGTGTCACCGAGGTCACGGATGCGCCGTACCCGGGTTTCGTAGCCGGCTCGCTCGATGCGCTTGACCATTTGTCGGACGTTGCGCATCGCGCGTCCGGCGAGGGAGAAATCCGCGACGTCCACCACCGCCTCGTCGCCCAGTTCCAGGGCGTCCAGGCCGGTCTCGCGGGTCCACACCTCACCGCCTGTCTCCGAACAGCCCATGACGGCGGGGGTCCAGGAGTGCGCCTTGGCCTCGTCCATGAAGCGCTCGATGGCGCCGGGCCAGGCCTCGACGTCGCCGATGGGGTCGCCGCTGGCGAGCATCACGCCGGAGACGACGCGGTAGGTCACCGCGGCCTTGCCGCTGGGGGAGAAGACGACCGCCTTGTCGCGGCGCAGCGCGAAGTGGCCGAGGGAGTCGCGCCTGCCGTGCTTCTCCAGCAGGGCCCGCAGCTGGGCCTCATCCTCCTCGGTGAGGCGGGCGGCCGGGTGCTCGGGGCGGAACGCCAGGTAGATGGTGGTGACGGCGGTGATCCAGCCGAGGGCGCCGAGGGAGAAGGCGACGGTCCAGGACGCGTTGCCCTGGTAGTCGACGGGTCCCTCGAAGCCGAACAGGCCGTAGACGACGTGCGTGAGCCGGTCGGCGAGGCTCGGGTCGCCGATCGTCCGGTGCGGGTGGACGCTGACGATGACGAGTCCGAGGAAGAGCGAACCGGCGCTCATGAGGACGAAGTTGGCGAGCGCGCGCCACCTGCTGCGCGGGTCGGGCAGCGCCGCGAACTGGTCACGATGGAGCAGCAGCGGCACGAGCAGCGCGACGGCGATCAGCGCGCCGACGACCGAGTGCCGGTACGCGAACTGAGCCACCGCGCCCACCGGCAGCAGCGCGACCGCGGCGCGCCACGCCCGGCGTTTGCGCCGTTTGAGCCCGTGCGCGAGCAGCAGCAACAGCACGCCGGTGCTCAGCGAGAGCGCCGCTGCGAAGGGGCCGAACGAGCCCGGCAGCACCTCGGCGATGGCGTGCATACGGCTGTGCCGGAAGCGCGGGAACACGCCCGCGGCAATGTCCAGGACGCCCACAAGGGCGGCCGCCCTGCCGACCAGAGCGGGGACGGCCTCGGGCTGCGGGCCGCGCAGTATGCGCCGCGCCCGGCTTGATCGACTCGGAACCTCGCCCGACATTTCCCCATCTATCCTGACAGACATCGCATCCCGTAGTTCTGCGAGAGACCTTGAACCCGGGCCCGAGCGGGCATCCGGCGACATTGCGCCCTCTAGGACGGTGTCTCGGGGAGAGAGGTTCACTCCCCACCGGAAAGTCGGGTCAAAGGCCAGGAAAGCCCCGGGCAAGCCCTCGCGACGAAGCATGGGCGGGTGCCGGGCGGAAAGCGCAGGCAGGTAACAGCCCATGGGTCTCACGAGCAACAAAGTGCTGCTGCTGGCGGTCGTTCTCGCCGCCGTACTGTTCGTCGGCACGGTGTGGCTGTGGCCGCGGCTGGCCCGGCAGAGCTGGCGGGCCGTCAGCGGACGGGTCGGGCTGCTCCTCGGTACCCAGCTGGCGCTCTTCGCCTCCGTGGGTCTGGCCGCCAACCAGGCCTTCGGGTTCTACGCCAGCTGGGCCGACCTGTTCGGCCAGGAGACGGATCAGGGTGTCGTCGTCGACCACGCGTCGGGCGGCGGCACCGGCGGCCCGGTCCAGGTGCTCTCGTCGTCCGGCGTCCCGGGCGTGCGCGCTAACGGTCCGCAGGCGACCGGGCAGGTCCAGAAGGTCGACATCACCGGCCGGCGGAGCCACATCGCCGCGCCGGCGTTCGTCTACCTGCCGCCGGAGTACTTCCAGCCGCAGTACCGCACGCGTACGTTCCCGGCGGCGGTCGTCCTGACCGGCTACCCGGGTACGGCGCAGGCACTGGTGGACAAGCTCCACTACCCGCGCACGGCGCAGCAGCTGGCCAAGGACGGGAAGATGCAGCCGATGATCCTGGTGATGCTGCGGCCGACCGTGGCGCCGCCGCGGGACACCGAGTGCGTGGACGTCCCGGGCGGACCGCAGACAGAAACGTTTTTTGCGAAGGACCTGCCGGAGGCCGTCCTCGCGCACTACCGGGTCGGCAAGCGGCCCGGCAGCTGGGGCGTCATCGGTGACTCCACGGGCGGCTACTGCGCGCTCAAGCTCGCCATGCACCACCCCGACGCGTACGCCGCCGCCGCGGGCCTGTCGCCCTACTACAAGGCGCCGGTCGACCCCACCACCGGCGACCTCTTCCACGGCGACAAGCAGCTGCAGAACCGCGCCGACCTGTCCTGGCTGCTCAAGCACGAGCAGGCGCCGGACACCTCGCTGCTCGTCACCAGCAGCAAGGTCGGCGAGCACAACTACAAGGCCACGCTCAAGTTCATCGCGGGCGTGCAGGCCACGAACCTGACCCGGATATCGTCGATCATCCTCGACAGCGGCGGGCACAACTTCAACACCTGGCGGCGCGAGATCCCGCCGACGCTGCAGTGGATGAGCGGGCGGCTCACCGACCGCTGAGCCGCCGCACCCCTGACGCCCCGTGAAGCCGGTGTCGTATCCGTGTTTTTACGGGGCGGGGGTCCGCGATTCGCCTACGCGCGGTAAGTTTCTGGCCATGCCACGTGGACGCCACCGCCATTCACCACCTCTGCACCGGCTGTTGCCCCCGTCGGCGATCGCCGGTGTCTCCATCGTCTGCGCACTGGGTCCCTGGGCGTTCTCCGGGGCCATGGTGTTGCGCGCCCTGGCCGCAGCCGCCGCCGCGACCGCGGTCGCCGGCGCGGTCGTGATGCGCCGCTGGGACGCGCAGGCGGGCAAGCAGGTCGCCGAGCTGACACGCGCGCGTGCCGGCGACGAATGGCGGTACGAGGAGCGGGTCGCCGAACTGGAGACCGACCTGGAGGAGTCGCGCGAGCTGCGCGCCAAGCTGGAACAGCGGCTGCGCGCCAAGCGTGCGGAGCTGGCCGGCCTGCGCAACGAGCACGCGGCCCTGCTGCGCCGGTACGCCACGGCGGAGACCGAGCGTGCGACCGCCCTGGAAGGACGCCGGCTGCTGGAGATCGAGGCCGCCGAACCGTCCTCCGCGCCCGCGCTGCCGCCCGCGCGCAGCGCCGAGCCGGAGCCGGCCGCCGTGGAGGAGACAGACGAGTCCGCCGAGGCGAGTGCGCTCGCCGGTGACGCCGGGGAGGACTCCGGGGACGAGCCGGCGGCTTCCGCGGTGTTCTCGCCCGAGGGCGCCGGGCTGTACCGAAAGGCCCTGACGGCCCTGGCCCGGTTCGACGGCGACGCATCGGCCGACTCAGCGAAGGAAGCAGGGGAAGCGTCGGTGCCCGTGGTCCCCGAGGCTGCGGCTGCCGGGGACACGGTGGGGAAGCCGGCCGGTCCCGAGGTCCGCGCAGCGGACGCCGACGAGGCCGATGCCGATGCCGTCCCGGCGGGCAAGGCCGACGGGCGCAGGTCCGATGCGGACGGTGCCGATTCCGTCGCCACCGCAGAAGCCGTCGCGGAGGGCGCCCGAGAAGGCGCGCTGGAAGCTGCGGTGGACGGTGCGGTGGACGGTGCGACGGACCGCGGAGTGACGGACGGCGCCGGTGCCTCTCGGAGCGAGGCCGGTGCGCCGGACGCCCAGGAGGACGAGGCGGAGGGGCAGTCCGGGGCGGTCGTCGGGCACGCGCGCGCGGCCGCCGCCCCCATGGCACCGGCCGACCTCGCGGGGCCCGGGGCGCAGGCGCCCGCCGGGCACTTCACGGTGCCGACCGCGGTGGCCGTCGTACCGGCCGCGCCCGCACGGCGCCCGGCGGTCGAGGGCGGTTTCGACTTCTTCGGCACCCAGAAGGACGCACCGAAGGGCGCGCTGGACTCCGTGCAGAACGAGGATCTCGCCGACGTCGTCGGCGAGGAGGCCCTCGCCGTGCACAAGGCCGAGTCCGAGGCCGCGTTCAAGCAGGCCGACGCACAGTCGCAGGGCGTCGGCCAGGTCATCGACCTGACCGCGCACGACGAGACCGAGCAGATCGACGTGCAGAGGCTGCGCGGCGCGGCTTCCTGAGCTCTCATCCGGCCATAAGGACGACAAGGCCCGGTTTCCCGCGCAGGGGAGCCGGGCCTCAGGTCATCCAGCGGTCCGGACGGGCGTCCCGGCGGCCCGTACGGGACCTCTCCGCCTGGGCGTGCAGGAACCGCGCGGCCTCCTCAGCGTCCCGCAGACGGGCCGTCACGGTCTTGTCGGCTCCGGTGTCCACGTGGACGTCGGCGAGCCGCCACAACCGCCCCCAGGGTCCCTGACTCAGCCGTACGCTCTGCACCTTGGCGTGCGGGACCAGCGAGAGCCGGCGGCCCAGCAGGCCGTGCCGGGTGGCGAACACGGTGTCGGTGACCGCGAGCCGGTGGCCGCGCCACCACACCGGCACGCACCAGCGGGCCCGGGCCGGGGGACGCGTCAGCGCCCGAGGCACCGTCACGCCCGGCAGCACGCGCGCGATGACCGACTCGGCGATCGGGCGCGGGGCGACCGGCACCAGCACCGAGTTGTCGGACCCGGCCACATCCAGTTCCACCCGCACCCAGCCGCGCCGCCGCCACAGCAGCGGCTCCACGATCCGCACGGTCTGCACCCGGCCGGGCGGGATCGTCTCATGCGCACGGTCGAGCAGTCCGTGGTCGATGCGCAGCCCGTCCGGTGACTCGCTCACCTTCCAGTCGAACTCGCCGGCGAACCGCCCCGCGCTGCTCGCGCCGGCCGCACCGAGCAGCGGCAGGGCGGTCGCGACGACCGTCCACAGGTTGTCGGTGGTGAACCACAGCACGGTCGGTACCACGACCGCGGCGCACAACGAGCCCCAGGTGGCGCCCGTCAGCGCCAGGGAGAGCGCCAGCGCGCGCGGGGGCACGCGCAGCAGCTCGTGCGCCGGTGCCTCGCCGACTCCGCGCGCCGTCTCCGGTGCGAAGCCCGCCGCGCGCGCAAGCAGCTCCGCGCGCAGGGCGCGCGCCTCCTGCTCACCCAGGAAGGCCAGTTCGTCCTTGTCGTCGGCACCCACGACGTCGATCCGCAGCTTGGCGACGCCCGCCACGCGCGCGAGGAGGGGACGGGAGACGTCCACGGCCTGGACGCGCTCCAGCCGGATGTGCGCGGTGCGCCGGAACAACAGACCCGTCCGGATGCGCAGTTCGGTGTCGGTGACCGCGAAGTGCGTGAACCACCAGGACAGGAAGCCGTAGAGGCCGGCCACCGGTACCAGCACGGCGAGGCCCAGCAGCAGCACGGTGGTGGTCAGCCGTTCCAGCTGCTGCTGCATCGTGTCCGGGTCGTGCACCGCCCATCCGGCGAGTACGGCGACCGGCGCCCACGCCCGCCGGAAGGGCGTGACGGGATGCAGCCGGCGCTCGATCACGGCCGCGCGCCCCTCAGCGCCCTGGGCGCCCCCGGTACTCCCGGCGCTCCCGGCGTCGGCAGGGCCTTCCGCGCCGCCTCCGCGGTCCGTGTTGGCTATACCGTCCGCGGTGTCGTCGTGGCCGGGGGGCGTCACAGGCCCGCCGATCGTGCTTCGCCCAGCTCGGTGAGCCGGTCGCGCAGCCGTTCCGCCTCGGCCGGGGTCAGGCCGGGGATGGTGGCGTCCGTCGCGGCGGCCGCCGTGTGCAGTTGCACGGTGGCCAGCCCGAAGCGCCGCTCGACGGGCCCGGAGGTGACCTCCACCAGCTGCATCCGCCCGTACGGGACCACCGTCTCCTCGCGCCACAGGACACCACGGCTGATCAGCAGGTCGTCCCCGCGCTCGGCGTAGCGCCACGAGCGCCAGTTGCGCTCCACCAGCCGCCAGCACCACGCGGCGAGAGCCGGCGGCAGCAGCGCGAAGGCGGCCCACGCGGGCCCCACGAGCAGGCCCAGCAGCAACCCGACGGCGACCGTGAGCACCGCCGTCCACACCACCACCAGCAGCCGCCGCACCCGCACCAGAGCGGGATGCAGCCCCCGCCACGCCGACTCGGCCCCCGCTATCCCGGTCTCCTCCGGGCTCCCCGTTTCCATGGGCCCAGCGTACGTAGGGGAAACTGGGGCCATGACTCCTACGACGGAGACCACGGTCGGAATCGGCGGCGCCGCGGAGAGCACCGACATGGTGCTCAACATCGGGCCACAGCACCCGTCCACGCACGGCGTGCTGCGGCTCAGGCTCGTGCTGGACGGGGAGCGCATCGTGCGCGCGGAGCCGGTGATCGGCTATATGCACCGCGGTGCCGAGAAGCTCTTCGAGGCCCGCGACTACCGCCAGATCATCATGCTCGCCAACCGCCACGACTGGCTGTCGGCGTTCTCGAACGAGCTGGGCGTGGTCCTCGCCGTGGAGCGGATGCTCGGCATGGAGGTGCCCGGGCGGGCGGTGTGGACACGCACGCTGCTCGCCGAGCTGAACCGGGTTCTGAACCACCTGATGTTCCTCGGGTCCTACCCGCTGGAGCTGGGCGGCATCACCCCGGTGTTCTACGCGTTCCGGGAGCGCGAGGTGCTGCAGAACGTCATGGAGGAGGTCTCCGGCGGGCGCATGCACTACATGTTCAACCGCGTCGGCGGCCTCAAGGAGGACCTGCCGGCCGGGTGGACGGCACGCGCGCGTGCCGCCGTCGCCGCCGTGCGCTCGCGCATGGACGTCTTCGACGACCTGGTGCTCGGCAACGAGATCTTCCGGGGGCGCACGCGCGGGGTCGGCGCGATGACGCCGGAAACCGTGCACGCCTACGGCGTGAGCGGGCCCATCGCGCGCGCCTCGGGCGTCGACTTCGACCTGCGCCGCGACGAGCCGTACCTGGCGTACGGCGACCTCCAGGACACGCTGAAGGTCGTCACCCGGAGCGAGGGCGACTGTCTCGCCCGTTTCGAGGTCCTGCTGGAGCAGACGCACAACGCGCTGGACCTGGCCGACGCCTGCCTGGACCGGCTCGCCGAGCTGCCGCCCGGGCCGATCAACCAGCGGCTGCCGAAGGTGCTGAAGGCGCCCGAGGGGCACACGTACGCGTGGACCGAGAACCCGCTCGGCATCAACGGCTACTACCTGGTCAGCAGGGGCGAGAAGACGCCGTACCGGCTCAAGCTGCGCTCGGCCTCGTACAACAACATCCAGGCGCTGACCGAGCTGCTGCCGGGGACGCTGGTGGCGGACATGGTGGCGATCCTGGGCTCGATGTTCTTCGTGGTCGGCGACATCGACAAGTAGGCCGGCCTCGGGCGGGGGCCCGGTCAGACGAGCGGGTCCGGAATTCCAACCGGCTGGACCAGCCAGCCGAAGTCGCCGAGGCCGCCCGGGGCGGTGAGCTCGGCGGCCTCCCCGGCGCTCGCGAGGGCACGCACGTAGGCGGTGGGATCCGTGGAGGCCAGCGCGAGCGGGGGGCGCGCGCCGGTGATGTGCAGGGCGTGCAGAGCGGCGCGCTGCGTGAGCAGGCGCGCGGCCGGCAGTGTGCGCGCCGCACCGGCAGGCCTCTGCGCCGCGTCCAAGGGCGTGCATGTCGGGCTCTGCGCGCTGTCCAGGGGGTTGCGCGCCGGGTTCCGGGGCGTATCCGCGGGTGGGCGCGCCGTGGTCCTGGCTGGGCGAGCCGTGTCCAGGGGCGCGTCCGGCGTGTCCGAGCGAGCGCGGGGTGTGTCTTCGGGCGGGCGCACTGTCTCCGTGATCGCGCGCGCCGTGTCGCAAGCCGTGCGCGCCGTCTCCTCTGGCGTGCCGGGGGGCGTGTGCGCCGTGGGCGCCGCCGCGCACGCGTCCAGGGCGACGTGTGCTGTGATGTCGCACGACCCGTCCGGCACGGGCGCCGTCTCGCGCCCTTCCCGGAAGCCGGTGAGGGTCCCGAACGGGGGACGCGTGTCGACGGTGTGCGCGTAGTCCACCGCCACCGCGAGCCCGCGCACCACCCGGCCCACCACCGACGCCCACGCCAGGTCCCGGGGCAGCCCGATCTCGGCGCGCAGTCCTTCCTCCGCGGGCAGCGGCCACCAGCGCGCGAGCCACTCCGCGTCCACGCCGGTCACGGGCTCCCCGAGCCGCTCGCTGCCGTCGTCGCCGACGAGCACCAGCCGGGGGACTCCCGCGGGGTCGACCTCGGCGACGTCCACAGGCACGTTGTCCAGCCACTCGTTGGCGAACAGCAGCCCCGTGACGGCGGCGGGGGGTGTGTCCAGCCAGGTGATCCGGTCGTCCAGGCCGGCCGGGCGGTCGGAGAGCTCGACGGCGTACCCGCGCGTGCGTGCGGCCACGTCGGCGGGCAGAGCGGCGAGCACGCCGGTGACCAGCTCGCCGCGCCCCGCCCCCATGTCGACGAAGTCCAGCACCGGGGGCCGTCCCAGCACCTCGTCGACCCGGCGCAGCAGCCGGGCCACGGCCTGCGCGAACAGCGCGGACGCGTGCACGGACGTACGGAAGTGACCGGCCGGGCCCTCCGGGCGGCGGTAGAAGCCGCCGGGGCCGTACAGAGCCGCTTCGGTGGCCGTACGCCAGCCGCGCACGTGTGATCCGTGCCGCAGGCCAGGCCGGCCGTGCCGGCCGCGGGCGTCGTGTCCGTCGCCCGGGGACCGTTCCGCTTCCGGTGCCGTCTCATCCGTCACCGCAACAGACTAGGCGCACAGATGATCACTTCCTCCACCTTGCGGAGTACACGCGCCGTGCGCGGATCGGCCCTCCGGTTGACCCATGCACGCATCCGGTTTCCCTACGCTGGGTTACGTGCAGCGCCTCTACGACTTCCTCCGCCGCCACCCGACCGGGGTCGACGCCTTCTGGGCCGTCGTCCTGCTCGGGCTGTCCGGCGTGAGCGTGGCCAATCTGAACGGGGCGCCGGGGCACCACGGGTCGGTCGCCGCGGCGATGACCGTGTCCGTCGTCATGGGTGTCGTCGTCGCGCTGCGCCGCCGCTACCCGGAGGCGATGCTGCTGGTCGCGTGCGCGACCGGGCTGGCCCAGCTGGTCCTGGACGTGGGGACGACCCTCGCCGACTTCGCCATGCTGGTGATCACCTACACCGTCGCGGCGGTCGGCGCTCGCTGGGCATCCCGGCTGGCGCTCGCCGTCAGCTTCGTCGCGGCGGCCCTCGCCCAGATCCGCTGGCCGGTCGAGCACTCCAGCTTCGCCGGGGAGGTGGCCCTGGTCGTCTTCCAGACGGTGCCCTTCGCGCTCGCCTGGGTGCTCGGTGACTCCATGCGCACCCGGCGTGCCTACTTCGCCCAGCTGGAGGAGCGCGCGGCCCGCCTGGAGAAGGAGCGCGAGGCGCAGTCGAAGGTCGCGGTGGCCGCCGAGCGCGCCCGTATCGCCCGGGAGCTGCACGATGTCGTCGCGCACAACGTGTCGGTGATGGTGGTGCAGGCGGACGGCGCCGCCTATGTCCTCGACGCCGCGCCCGACCAGGCCAAGAAGGCGCTGGAGACGATCTCCTCCACCGGCCGTCAGGCCCTCGCCGAGATGCGCCGTCTGCTGGGCGTGCTGCGTACCGGCGAGCACCAGGAGGGCGGGGAGTACGTCCCCCAGCCGGACGTCGGGCAGATCGACGACCTCATCGAGCAGTGCCGCAGCTCGGGCCTCCCGGTCGACTTCAAGGTCGAGGGCACCCCGCGTCCGCTGCCCAGCGGCGTGGAGCTGACCGCGTACCGGATCGTCCAGGAGGCGCTCACCAACACGCGCAAGCACGGCGGGCCCAACGCGGGCGCGAGCGTGCGGCTGGTCTACTTCGACGACGGGCTCGGCCTGCTCGTCGAGGACGACGGCAAGGGCGCCCCGCACGAGCTGTACGAGGAGGGCGGTGCCGACGGCCAGGGACACGGTCTGATCGGCATGCGGGAGCGGGTCGGTATGGTCGGCGGCACCCTGGACGCAGGCCCGCGTCCGGGCGGAGGATTCCGCATCAGCGCCCTGCTGCCGCTCAAACCGGCGCACTGACGCAGCCGCGCGCCCCCCGTTGACACCAGTAACACCCTCACCCCGAAGCAACTCCCACCGCCCCGAACGAAAGAGGCCCGATGACGATCCGCGTGATGCTCGTCGACGACCAGGTGCTGCTGCGCACCGGGTTCCGGATGGTGCTCGCCGCCCAGCCGGACATGGAGGTCGTCGCGGAGGCGGGCGACGGCGTCGAGGCCCTGCAGGTGCTGCGGTCCACGGCCGTCGACGTCGTCCTGATGGACGTCCGCATGCCGAAGCTGGACGGCGTGGAGGCCACCCGGCGGATCTGCGCCGATCCCAACCCGCCCAAGGTGCTGATCCTGACCACGTTCGACCTCGACGAGTACGCCTTCTCCGGGCTGAAGGCGGGCGCCTCCGGCTTCATGCTCAAGGACGTACCGCCCGGTGATCTGCTGGCCGCGATCCGTGCCGTGCACAGCGGCGACGCGGTCGTGGCGCCCTCCACCACCCGGCGTCTGCTGGACCGCTTCGCGCCGATGCTGCCCTCCGCCGGCAAGGAACCGCAGCACAAGGAGCTGGAGCGGCTCACCGAGCGCGAGCGCGAGGTGATGGTGCTGGTCGCACAGGGCCTGTCCAACGGTGAGATCGCGGCCCGGCTGGTGCTGAGCGAGGCGACGGTGAAGACCCATGTGGGCCGCATCCTGACCAAGCTCGGCCTGCGCGACCGGGTCCAGGTCGTGGTGCTGGCCTACGAGACGGGGCTGGTGCGCGCGGGCGGGCACGGCTGACGCGGGAGCCGCCCGGGCGCGGCCTCAGCGCAGGACGCCCTCGATGAAGTCGCTGCCCAGCCGGGCCACCGCCGCCAGGTCCAGGTGGTGCTGGACGTACCGGCCGCGGCGGCAGTCGGTGATCAGGCCCGCCTTCTTCAGCACCGCGAGGTGCCGGGATATCTCGGGGGCCGACATGCCGTGGGCGTCGGCCAGTTCGCCGGTGGTGTGCGGGGACCGGGCGAGATGCCGGCACAGCCGCAACCGCACCGGGTGGGCCAGCGCCCTGCGCCTGCGTGTCACGCGCCCGCGCGCCCCGCGCCGGCGTGCCCTGTGTCCGTGCGCCCGCGCGCGCTGTGCTCACAAGCGCGGGCGTGCGCCACCGCGCGATCACCCTGCGGGCAGCCGGCGCGTGAAGTCGGCGACGGCCGCCCGTACGTCGTCCGCCGTCCACTCCAGGCCCGGCGAGCGTACGGCGACCTCGCTGAAGGAGACCCCGGGCCCGCCGCGGTCCCAGGGATTGGCGAAGAGGAACGTCCCCGTCTCCTCGGCCTGGCGCACCGCCGCCTCCATCACGACGTCCGGGTCGTACGGCAGCCAGACCTGGAAGTCGTGGGTGTGCGGTTCCCCGGGGTGCACGCGCGCCCACGGGACCCCGGCCGCGGCGAGACCCTCGCGCAGCGCGGCGGCGACCACGCGCGCGTGCCGCACGTAGTCCGGCAGCCGGGGCAGCTCGCGCTCCAGGCCGGCGAGGGCCGACAGCACGGTGGGGAACTGCTGGAAGACCATGCCGCCGTACCGGTGCCGCCATGTCTTCGCCTCCTCCACCAGCGTCCTCGGTCCGGCCAGCGCGGCGCCGCCGAAACCGTCGAGGGACTTGTAGAACGACACGTAGACGCTGTCGGCCAGGCCCGCGATCTCCGCCAGGGGCCGGCCGAAGCGGACCGTGCACTCCCACAGGCGCGCTCCGTCGATGTGCACCACCGCGTCGCGCTCCCGCGCGGCCTCGACGACCTCGGTCAGCTCCTCCCAGGTGGGCAGCACGAAACCGGCGTCCCGGAGGGGCAGTTCCAGCATCAGCGCGCCGAAGGGCTCGTCGAAGTCGCGTATCTCGGCGGCGGTGGGCAGCCGGGGCTCACTGGTCACGCGCACCGGCCGCAACCCGCTGACCTCGCTGAACGCATGCCGTTCGTGCACCTCCGGGTGGGCCAGGGCGTGCAGGGCGACCGTGTGGTTGCCGGTGCGGCCCGCCCAGCAGCGCAGGGCCACCTGCTGGGCCATCGTGCCGGTCGGGAAGAACGCGGCGGCCTCCGCGCCGAGCAGGGCAGCGACCCGTTCCTCCAGGTCCGCCACGATCCCGTTGCCGTACATGTCCGCGGGCTGGTCCAGGTCGTACACCTCGGGTGCCGCTTCCTGGAGGTCTGCCAGCCGCTCCCGGATCGTGCGTCTGAGGCCCGGGCGCGACAGCACGCGTTCCGCCTTCGCGAAGGCGACCCGGCGCCGTTCCCGCAGCCGCTCCTGCGGGGACTGTTCCGTCTGCCGCTCTTCGTCCCGCTCCGTCGTATCGGTCATGGGCGGATCATGCCGTGCCGGAGGCCGGGCGGGCAGCCGGATTTCGGAGCGCCGGCGCCTTGGGCCCGCGCGGGCCCAGGCCACGGCCAAGGGCACGGGCGGACACGCGGCTGCGGCGCGTACACGTGGCGTAACCCACAGCCTGTGGACAACCGGTCGGCGCCGGATCGAGATAGCGTTAACATGACGAGAAATCGTCCGGTACCCAGAGCGGACTGGAACGGGAAGGCCGCCGTCGCGTGAGTACAGTCCACCAGCCAGACCTCAAGGACCGCCCCGCGCGGCTCACCGTCGGCGTCGTCGGCGCCGGCCGCGTGGGCCCCGCGCTCGCCGCGTCCCTCCAGCTCGCCGGGCATCGCCCGGTGGCCGTCTCGGGCGTCTCCGACGCCTCCCGGCGGCGCGCCGAGACCATGCTCCCGGACGTGCCGCTGGTGCCGCCCGCCGAAGTCCTGCAGCGCGCCGACCTGGTGCTGCTCACCGTCCCCGACGACGTCCTGCCCAGCCTGGTCACCGGCCTCGCCGAGACCGGTGCGGTACGGCCCGGGCAGCTGCTCGTGCACACTTCCGGCCGGTACGGCGCGGGCGTCCTCGACCCCGCCCTGCGCGCGGGCGCGCTGCCGCTGGCCCTGCACCCGGCGATGACCTTCACCGGCACCCCCGTGGACGTCCAGCGCCTCGCCGGCTGCTCCTTCGGCGTCACCGCGCCCGAGGAGCTGCGGCTCGCCGCCGAGGCCCTCGTCATCGAGATGGGCGGCGAGCCCGAGTGGATCAGCGAGCAGAACCGCCCGCTCTACCACGCGGCCCTCGCGCTCGGCGCCAACCACCTGGTGACCCTGGTCGCCCAGTCGATGGAGCTGCTGCGCACGGCCGGCGTCGGGGCGCCCGACCGGATGCTCGGCCCGCTGCTCGGCGCCGCCCTGGACAACGCGCTGCGCTCCGGTGACCTGGCGCTCACCGGGCCCGTCGCGCGCGGGGACGCCGGCACGGTCGCCGCGCACATCACCGAGCTGCGCACGCACGCCCCGCAGACCGTCGCGGGCTACGTCGCGATGGCCCGCGCGACCGCCGACCGGGCACTCGCGCACGGCCTGCTGAAGCCCGAACTCGCCGAGGACCTGCTCGGCGTCCTGGCCGACGGCGCCGACGGCACGAACGGCACGAACGGCACTCACGGCACCGAGGGGAACGACCGATGACCACCGCCCTGCTGAGCACCGCCGGCGAGCTGCACGCGCGCGTGCGCCGCGGTCGCCGCGCCGTCGTGATGACCATGGGCGCCCTGCACGAGGGCCACGCCACCCTGATCCGCACGGCGCGCGAGATCGCGGGGCCGGACGGCGAGGTCGTCGTCACCGTCTTCGTCAACCCGCTGCAGTTCGGCGCGGGCGAGGACCTGGACCGCTACCCGCGCACCCTCGACGCCGACCTGAAGCTCGCCGAGCAGGCCGGCGCGGACGCGGTGTTCGCGCCGTCCGTGGACGAGGTCTACCCCGGCGGTGCCCCCCAGGTCCGGATCACCGCCGGCCCCATGGGCGAACGCCTGGAGGGCGCCTCGCGGCCCGGCCACTTCGACGGCATGCTCACCGTCGTCGCCAAGCTGCTGCACCTCACCCGGCCCGACGTGGCGCTGTACGGGCAGAAGGACGCCCAGCAGCTGGCCCTGATCCGGCGCATGGTGCGGGATCTGAACTTCGGCGTCGAGATCGTCGGCGTACCGACCGTGCGCGAGGAGGACGGGCTGGCCCTGTCCAGCCGCAACCGCTACCTCTCGCCCGACGAGCGCCGTACCGCGCTCGCGCTGTCCGGCGCGCTGTTCGCGGGCCGCGACCGGCACGCCGCGCAGGAGGCGCTGCGCGCGCGTGCCCGGGAAGTGCCCTCCACGCACGCGCGTGCCGAGGCGCTGAGCGCCCTCGGGGAGTCCCGCGCGGCCGCCGACGCACACGCGGTCGCCACGGCGTCCCCCGGCGGCCCGGCGGCCGTCCGCGCGGCCGCACGGCAGGTGCTGGACGAGGCCGCGCGCCTCGTCCCGCCGCTCGCACTGGACTACCTGGCCCTCGTCGACCCGTCCGACTTCACCGAGATCGGTGACGACTTCACCGGCGAGGCCGTCCTCGCCGTCGCCGCCCGGGTCGGCACGACCCGGCTGATCGACAACCTCCCTCTCACCTTCGGAGCCGCCTCGTGACCAGCACAGGCACCAGCACAGGCATACGACTGCACGCGCCCGCCCCCGGGTGGTCCATCCCGGCGGACGTGGTCGTCGTCGGCTCCGGAGTGGCCGGTCTGACCGCGGCCCTGCGCTGCGACGCCGCGGGCCTGACGACCGTCGTCGTCACCAAGGCCCGCCTGGACGACGGCTCCACGCGCTGGGCGCAGGGCGGCATCGCCGCGGCGCTCGGCGAGGGCGACACGCCCGAACAGCACCTCGGGGACACCCTGGTCGCGGGCGCGGGCCTGTGCGACGAGGAGGCCGTACGGATCCTCGTCACCGAGGGCCCCGACGCGGTGCGGCGGCTGATCTCCACCGGCGCCCACTTCGACACCGACGACGAGGGCGACATCCACCTCACCCGCGAGGGCGGCCACCACCGGCGCCGGATCGCCCACGCGGGCGGCGACGCGACCGGCGCGGAGGTCTCCCGGGCGCTCGTGGAGGCCGTACGCGCGCGTGGGCTGCGCACCGTCGAGAACGCGCTCGTGCTGGACCTGCTCACCGACGCCGAGGGCCGTACGGCCGGGGTCACGCTGCACGTGATGGGCGAGGGCCAGCACGACGGCGTGGGCGCCGTGCACGCCCCCGCGGTGGTCCTCGCGACCGGCGGCATGGGCCAGGTGTTCTCCGCGACCACCAACCCGTCCGTGTCGACCGGTGACGGCGTGGCGCTGGCGCTGCGCGCGGGCGCCGAGGTCAGCGACCTGGAGTTCGTGCAGTTCCACCCCACCGTGCTGTTCCTCGGCCCGGAGGCCGAGGGTCAGCAGCCGCTGGTCTCCGAGGCGGTGCGCGGCGAGGGCGCCCACCTGGTGGACGCCGACGGTGTGCGCTTCATGGTCGGGCAGCACGAGCTGGCCGAGCTGGCGCCCCGGGACATCGTCGCCAAGGGCATCCTGCGGCGGATGCTGGAGCAGGACGCCGAGCACATGTTCCTCGACGCCCGGCACTTCGGCGCCGAGATGTGGGAGCACCGCTTCCCGACCATTCTCGCCGCCTGCCGCGCCAACGGCATCGACCCGGTCACCGAGCCCATCCCGATCGCCCCGGCCGCCCACTACGCCTCCGGAGGCGTCCGCGCCGACGCGCAGGGACGCACGACCGTGCCCGGCCTGTACGCGTGCGGCGAGGTCGCCTGCACCGGCGTGCACGGCGCGAACCGGCTCGCCTCCAACTCCCTCCTCGAAGGCCTCGTCTACGCCGAGCGGATCGCCGCCGACATCGCCGCCGTGCGAGCGGAGGACGGTCTCCACGCGCGCGTGCCCCAGCCCGTCCCGGACCCCGAGAGGCCGGCGCAGCCGCTGCTCGCCCCCGAGACCCGGTTCGCCATCCAGCGGATCATGACCGAGGGCGCGGGCGTGCTGCGCTCGGAGGAGTCCCTCGCGAAGGCTGCCGGGCAGCTCCAGCAGCTGCACAGCGAGGCCCGTGACGCCCTCGACGAGAACGGCAAGACCGCCGAGCCCGGCGTCGACACCTGGGAGGCCACCAACCTCCTGTGCGTCGCCCGCGTCCTGGTCGCCGCCGCGCGGCTGCGCGAGGAGACCCGCGGCTGCCACTGGCGCGAGGACGGCCCCGAGCGCGACGACACCCACTGGCGGCGCCACATCGTCGTACGGCTGAACCCCGACCGGTCGCTGGCCGTGCACACCACTGACACCGCAGACTTCCCCCCTACCCGGTAACACCCAGCGCCCAGGAGCAGTGACGAACGTGAGCACCGACGACCTTCCCCTCGCCCCCGCCGGCGGCTGCGGCGACGGCTGCGCCTGCGGCGCCGAGGGCGACGAGGAGTACCTGGAGAGCGGGCTCGACCCCGCGCTCGCCGAGCTGCTGGCCGCCGCCGGGCTCGATCCCGTAGAGGTCGAGGACATCGCCAACGTGGCCATCCAGGAGGACCTGGACGGCGGCGTGGACGTGACGACCGTCGCGACCATCCCCGAGGAGACCGTCGCCACCGGCGACTTCACCGCGCGTGAGGCGGGCGTCGTGGCGGGCCTCAGGGTCGCCGAGGCCGTGCTCTCCGTGGTCTGCACGGACGAGTTCGAGGTCGAGCGGCACGTCGAGGACGGCGACCGGATCGAGGCCGGGCAGAAGCTGCTGTCGGTCACGACACGCACGCGTGACCTGCTGACCGCCGAGCGCAGCGCGCTGAACATCCTGTGCCGCCTGTCCGGCATCGCGACCGCCACGCGCGCGTGGGCGGACGCGCTGGAGGGCACCAGGACGCGGGTGCGGGACACCCGTAAGACGACCCCCGGGCTGCGCTCGCTGGAGAAGTTCGCCGTCCGTTGCGGCGGCGGCGTCAACCACCGCATGTCGCTGTCCGACGCGGCCCTGGTGAAGGACAACCACGTGGTCGCCGCCGGCGGTGTCGCGCAGGCCTTCAAGGCCGTCCGGGAGCAGTTCCCGGAGGTGCCGATCGAGGTGGAGGTCGACACCCTGCACCAGCTGCGCGAGGTGGTCGACGCGGGCGCGGACCTGATCCTGCTGGACAACTTCACGCCCGACGAGTGCGCGGAGGCCGTCGGGATCGTCCGCGGCCGGGCGCTGCTGGAGGCCTCCGGGCGGCTGACGCTCGACGTCGCGCGCGTGTACGCCGACACGGGCGTGGACTTCCTGGCCGTCGGCGCGCTGACCCACTCCTCGCCGATCCTGGACATCGGCCTGGACCTGCGCGAGGCGGAGTAACGGCCATGCTGCTCACGATCGACGTCGGCAACACGCACACCGTCCTCGGGCTGTTCGACGGCGAGGACATCGTCGAGCACTGGCGCATCTCCACGGACGCGCGCCGCACGGCGGACGAGCTGGCGGTGCTGCTGCAGGGCCTGATGGGCATGCACCCGCTGCTCGGCGAGGAGCTGGGCGACGGCATCGACGGCATCGCGATCTGCGCGACGGTTCCGTCGGTGCTGCACGAACTGCGCGAGGTCACCCGGCGCTACTACGGCGACGTCCCCGCCGTCCTCGTCGAGCCGGGCGTGAAGACGGGCGTGCCGATCCTCACCGACAACCCCAAGGAGGTCGGCGCGGACCGGATCATCAACGCGGTGGCGGCCGTCGAGCTGTACGGCGGCCCGGCGATCGTCGTCGACTTCGGTACGGCGACCACGTTCGACGCGGTCTCCGCGCGCGGGGAGTACGTGGGCGGCGTCATCGCGCCCGGCATCGAGATCTCCGTGGAGGCGCTCGGCGTCAAGGGCGCGCAGCTGCGGAAGATCGAGGTGGCCCGGCCGCGCAGTGTGATCGGCAAGAACACCGTCGAGGCCATGCAGGCCGGCATCGTGTACGGCTTCGCGGGGCAGGTCGACGGGGTCGTCAGCCGGATGGCGCGGGAGCTGGCCGACGACCCGGACGACGTCACGGTGATCGCCACGGGCGGGCTCGCGCCGATGGTGCTGGGGGAGTCGTCGGTGATCGACGAGCACCAGCCGTGGCTGACGCTGATCGGGCTGCGCCTGGTGTACGAGCGGAACGTGTCGCGGCTGTGAGGCGACCGGCGCCCTGGGGCGCCGGTTCTCACGCGCGCGTGGGTGGCGCCGTGTCCGTGGCCCCGGTCGGGGGAAACCGGGAGCGACACGCGTCGAAAAAACATCCCGATCCGTCACTTTTGTCCGATTAGCGGTAGCGTCGCCGCATGCCCACGCCATACGGATCCCGCGGCGGCATGGCGTTCGGCGTGGAGGAGCTGCGTGTGCTCCGCCGCGCCCTCGCCCTCGCCCTTCACCCCGGCCAAGCGTCCGCCGAGGACGTCAAGGACTGTTTCCGGCTCGCAGAGTCGCTCGACGAGGCGATGCGCGAGGGGGCGAGACTGCGCGCTTTCCTGGTGGCCGACCTCGGCCGGTACCGGGCCGCGCTCCCGGGTACCGCCGCCGGCTACCTCACCCTTCTGGAGGAGGCGCTGGGGGCTGGGCACCGGCCGACGCCGGACGATCTCGCCGCACTGCGGGCGCTGCGCGGCAACCCGGTGGCGGCCGTGCTGCTGGACCGCTGCCAGGGGCTGGCCGAGCAGGACGTTCGGGCCCGGTTCGCGCAGGGCGCGCGCAGGGTGCCCGCACCCGCCGTGCCGCCCTCACGCACCCGTCTGCTGGCCCTTCCGGGCGGCGGGGCGGACTCCGGGGCGCGGCAGGCCGAGGAGTCGCAGAAACCGGCGCAGAAGCCCGCACAGAGCCCCGCGACGAAGCCGGCGCCCAAGCCCGGGCCGGCGCCCGCGGAGCGGCCCGCCGCGGAGCCGGCCGCGCCGAAGCGGCCCATCCCGACGCCGGGGGAGGTCTTCCCGCGCCGCAAGCCGACGCCCCCGGCGGACCCGGCCGAGAGCCGCCAGCTGGCCGCCGGCTGAGCACCGCGCCGGTCCCCACCACCGGCACCAACGGCACCAACGGCACCATCAGCACCACTGGCACCACGCGCAACCCCGTGCGGGCGTCGGCGTCGGCGGTGCGGGTGGCTTTCGGCGACGGCCGGGGCGGTTCGCGTACCCCGTACCTTTCGCCCGGTGTCCCGTGGCTACTCTGGAGGCATGGACTACGTCTCCGCGCTCGTGCCCCCGGTCGTGATGGCCGTGTTCTTCGTCGGTGTGGTCAGGGTGATCGTGAAGACCCAGGGCGGGGCCGCCAAGGCCAAGGAGGACGCCGCCGTCGACGCGGCCCTCGCACGCGCCGAGGGTGCACGTCAGGCCTCCGCCGGCGGCGACGCCTGAGTCGGCCCGCCGGGCGGGCGCTGTCCCGGTGCGGCTTCGAGTCGTACGCCCTTTTTGTTCCCATTCACGGGTTTAGTGCACGTCCGGCACGCCATTGCGTGGATCTCCCACTATTGTTCTGAGTTGTGCCTCGCCCATTGGGAGAACTCGAAGACGCGGTCATGACGCGGGTGTGGAAGTGGAACCGCCCGGTGACCGTTCGAGAAGTCCTGGAAGACCTCCAGCAGGAACGCTCCATCGCGTACACCACCGTGATGACCGTTTTGGACAATCTCCATCAGAAGGGCTGGGTCCGCCGCGAGGCGGAAGGGCGGGCCTATCGATATGAGGCCGTCTCGACACGGGCCGCGTACGCCGCCGCCCTCATGAACGACGCCTGGTCGCAGAGCGACAACCCGGCCGCCGCACTCGTCGCCTTCTTCGGGATGATGAGCGAGGAACAGCGCCAGGCCCTCAGCGACGCCGTACGCATCGTCCAGGGCCCGGAAACCGTTCAGGCCCCCGAGCCGCGGCAACGGGAAGCCGCGCAAGAGGAAGCCGCGCAACAGCAGGCGCCCGAAGCCCGGCAAGAGGAGAACCCCGGCTCGGCCGGGGCCGCGGACGGGCGATAGCGTCCGCTCATGTCAGCCGAGCGTCCTGAAGTCTCCGCAAAAGCCATCACCGTCCGGCGCGCCCGCACCAGCGATGTCCCGGCCGTGCGCCGCCTCCTCGACGCCTACTCCCGTGACCGCATCCTGCTCGACAAAGCCACGGTCACGCTTTACGAGGACATCCAGGAGTTCTGGGTCGCGGAACGCGACGACAACGCCGAGGTGGTCGGCTGCGGCGCGCTGCACGTCATGTGGGAGGACCTCGCGGAAGTCCGCACTCTCGCGGTGAAGCCCGGCCTCAAGGGCGCCGGCGTCGGCCATCAGTTGCTGGAGAAGTTGCTGCAGACCGCGCGCTGGCTCGGCGTTCGCCGGGTTTTCTGCCTGACCTTCGAAGTGGACTTCTTCGCGAAGCACGGCTTCGTGGAGATCGGGGAGACACCGGTCGACACCGATGTGTACGCGGAGCTCTTGCGTTCCTATGACGAGGGCGTCGCGGAGTTCCTGGGTCTCGAACGAGTGAAACCGAACACCTTGGGCAACAGCCGGATGCTTCTGCATCTGTGATCGTCATTGCCCCGGTTCCCTATGTCCGAAACGCGCATGTTTCCGGACAGAGGCGGTCCGCCGGTCCTCTACCGATCCTCTCCCAGGGGTTTGTGTTTTTCCGGCAAAAGCGGTTTGCTTTCCGACGTACTGCAGTACTGCATATAACAGGGGCGGTGAAACGGCGGACGCCGCACACCCCTGGCCCTCAACGTTATCGATGAAAGGAAATCCGGTGGCACAGAAGGTTCAGGTCCTTCTTGTCGACGACCTCGACGGCGGCGAGGCGGACGAGACGGTGACGTTCGCGCTGGACGGCAAGACCTACGAGATCGATCTCACGACCGCCAATGCGGACAAGCTGCGCGGCCTTCTCGACCCCTATGTGAAGGGCGGTCGGCGTACCGGAGGCCGTGCGTCGGGCGGACGTGGAAAGGCGCGCGCCGCTTCCGGTGGCAACCAGGACACCGCGGCGATCCGCGCCTGGGCGAAGGAGAACGGTTACGAGGTCAACGACCGCGGCCGTGTTCCCGCGTCCATTCGCGAGGCCTACGAGAAGGCCAACGGCTGATCCCGCCGGCAGGCGGTCGGCAGCCCGGCGCGCAGGCGCCGCAGCCGGACCCGGTGACAGTGCGCTGCCACCGTGTCCACCAGCCGTACGAGATCGGGGGCGCTCCCCTCGCGCCCCAGAGCCGGCATGGCCGGCAGCGAGGCCTCGACCTCGCCTCCGGGCCCGGGGGGCCGCAGCCATACGGCGGCCCCCTGCAGGGATCCGGCCCCCCTCTGAGCGGCTCCGCCGAGGACCGTCACGGGCGGTACTACTCCAGCGGCGCCGCCCACCGGTGCTTCGCACCCCGTGGCGTCGCCCACCGGTGGCCTGAGCCCCGCGTGGACGCCCGCCGGTGCACTGAGCCCCGCGGCGACGACCGCCGGCGGCGCCGGTGCCTCCATCGCGCCGCCCGCGCCCAGGACCCGCAGATCGAGGGTCACGGCGCCCCACTCCAGCCAGTCCAATAGCCCCGGCAGCTCCTCCGCGCCGCCCGTGGCCAGCAACAGCTCCATCCGGTCGCCCCGTAGGGCCACCGGAGAGCCCGGCGCGAGATGCCGGAGCGCGCCCGCGCCCGCCTCGGCCGGCACGTCCAGGACGTCGAACCGCACCCCTGTGAGCAGTCGCAGCGGCCGTCCGGGCACCGTCGGCCACCCCAGATCGTTCTCGTACCAGTGACGGGCCCGGGCATCCGGGCAGGCCGGAAGGCCACCGGTGTCCGGGACGCCCGGATCCGAGGGACGACGGGGAAAGGGGACCGTTGAGAGCGTGGGGACCGAGCCGACCATGCCCACCGCAACCGCCGAAGCGACCGGCAAGTTACGCTGGGTGCTCTGTCGATCGCGCAAAGTGCCGAAAAGGGGGGCGCGCGGAGGTGCGGGGAGGCGCAAGGTTGTTCGCCCATAGCGGAGCGAACCGGTGCGCGCGGCATGGAGTGTGAGTCCCGGCGGGTAAGACATGCCTAGTGGGAGGGGGCGACACGCAGGGCGGGCCGTCTCACGTTCGCCATCGGCGTACTGGCGAGTGGGATAAGTGCCTGGCCTGCGGGAACATCGTCTCGCACCATCGGGTTGGAGCAGATGTCGGCGTTCGGGGTCAGGAGGCCATCGACGGTGTCGGCAGTTGGAATGAGCGGTCCCCGCTTGCGGGACTAAGCTGCGGAAGGACAGGGAGGGGAAGTTCCCCCCACTGCCTGACCGCTCTGAGGAGCGATTAACGATGTTCGAGAGGTTCACCGACCGCGCGCGGCGGGTTGTCGTCCTGGCTCAGGAAGAAGCCCGGATGCTCAACCACAACTACATCGGCACCGAGCACATCCTCCTGGGTCTCATCCACGAGGGCGAAGGTGTCGCCGCTAAGGCCCTGGAGAGCCTCGGCATTTCGCTTGAGGCGGTCCGCCAGCAGGTGGAGGAGATCATCGGCCAGGGCCAGCAGGCCCCGTCCGGGCACATCCCCTTCACCCCCCGTGCCAAGAAGGTCCTGGAGCTGTCGCTCCGCGAGGCCCTTCAGCTGGGCCACAACTACATCGGCACGGAGCACATCCTGCTCGGCCTGATCCGCGAGGGCGAGGGCGTCGCCGCCCAGGTCCTGGTCAAGCTGGGCGCAGACCTCAACCGGGTGCGGCAGCAGGTCATCCAGCTGCTCTCCGGTTACCAGGGCAAGGAGACCGCCGCCGCCGGCGGCCCGGCCGAGGGCACCCCCTCGACCTCTCTGGTCCTGGACCAGTTCGGCCGGAACCTCACCCAGGCCGCTCGTGAGTCCAAGCTCGACCCGGTCATCGGGCGCGAGAAGGAGATCGAGCGGGTCATGCAGGTGCTGTCCCGCCGTACCAAGAACAACCCGGTGCTGATCGGTGAGCCCGGCGTCGGCAAGACCGCCGTCGTCGAGGGCCTCGCCCAGGCCATCGTCAAGGGCGAGGTGCCCGAGACGCTGAAGGACAAGCACCTGTACACGCTTGACCTCGGCGCCCTGGTCGCCGGCTCCCGCTACCGCGGTGACTTCGAGGAGCGCCTGAAGAAGGTGCTCAAGGAGATCCGCACCCGCGGCGACATCATCCTGTTCATCGACGAGCTGCACACGCTGGTCGGTGCGGGTGCCGCCGAGGGCGCCATCGACGCGGCCTCCATCCTCAAGCCGATGCTGGCCCGCGGTGAACTGCAGACCATCGGTGCGACCACCCTGGACGAGTACCGCAAGCACCTGGAGAAGGACGCGGCCCTGGAGCGCCGTTTCCAGCCCATCCAGGTCGCCGAGCCGTCCCTGCCGCACACGATCGAGATCCTCAAGGGCCTGCGCGACCGGTATGAGGCGCACCACCGCGTCTCCATCACGGACGAGGCGCTGGTCCAGGCCGCCACCCTGGCCGACCGCTACATCTCCGACCGCTTCCTGCCGGACAAGGCGATCGACCTGATCGACGAGGCCGGTTCCCGGATGCGCATCCGCCGGATGACCGCTCCGCCGGACCTGCGTGAGTTCGACGAGAAGATCGCCGGCGTCCGCCGGGACAAGGAGTCCGCGATCGACTCGCAGGACTTCGAGAAGGCCGCCTCCCTGCGCGACAAGGAGAAGCAGCTCCTGGCCGCCAAGGCCAAGCGGGAGAAGGAGTGGAAGGCCGGCGACATGGACGTCGTCGCCGAGGTCGACGGCGAGCTGATCGCCGAGGTTCTCGCCACGGCCACCGGTATCCCGGTCTTCAAGCTGACCGAGGAGGAGTCCAGCCGACTGCTCCGCATGGAGGACGAGCTCCACAAGCGGGTCATCGGCCAGGTCGATGCCGTCAAGGCGCTGTCGAAGGCGATCCGCCGTACGCGCGCGGGCCTCAAGGACCCGAAGCGTCCGGGTGGTTCGTTCATCTTCGCCGGCCCGTCCGGTGTCGGTAAGACCGAACTGTCCAAGGCGCTCGCCGAGTTCCTCTTCGGTGACGAGGACGCGCTGATCTCCCTCGACATGTCGGAGTTCAGCGAGAAGCACACGGTGTCGCGTCTCTTCGGTTCCCCGCCCGGATACGTGGGTTACGAAGAGGGCGGCCAGCTGACCGAGAAGGTCCGCCGCAAGCCGTTCTCGGTCGTCCTCTTCGACGAGGTCGAGAAGGCCCACCCGGACATCTTCAACTCGCTGCTGCAGATCCTGGAGGACGGTCGCCTGACCGACTCCCAGGGCCGGGTCGTGGACTTCAAGAACACGGTCATCATCATGACGACCAACCTCGGCACCCGGGACATCTCCAAGGGCTTCAACCTCGGCTTCGCCGCCGCGGGTGACACGAAGACCAACTACGAGCGCATGAAGAACAAGGTGTCGGACGAGCTCAAGCAGCACTTCCGCCCCGAGTTCCTCAACCGCGTCGACGACGTGGTCGTCTTCCCGCAGCTGACGCAGGCGGACATCCTGCGGATCGTCGACCTGATGATCAGCAAGGTGGACGAGCGCCTGAAGGACCGGGACATGGGCATCGAGCTCTCCCAGTCCGCCAAGGAGCTGCTGTCCAAGAAGGGTTACGACCCGGTGCTGGGCGCGCGTCCGCTGCGTCGCACGATCCAGCGCGAGGTCGAGGACACGCTGTCGGAGAAGATCCTCTTCGGTGAGCTGCGTCCCGGTCACATCGTGGTCGTGGACACCGAGGGCGAGGGCGAGACCCAGGCCTTCACCTTCCGGGGTGAGGAGAAGTCGGCGCTGCCCGACGTCCCGCCGATCGAGCAGGCGGCCGGCGGTGCTGGGCCGAACCTGAGCAAGGACGCGTAAGCGTCACGGTCGAGCGAAAGGGGCCGGTGCCCGAGGGCACCGGCCCCTTTCGCATGCCCAAGAACGCCGGTTACGACAACTGGCCGTTGTAGTCCGGCAGTTTGAAGGTCTTCTCGGCGTGGCCGCCGGAGAGGTCGGTGGCGCTGTTGCCGATGTTCGCGATGATCCGGTAGCCCTTGTTCTCGATGTCGACGCGCTGGGCGGTCTTGTAGTCGGCGACATCCTTGAAGAGGTCGAACAGCCCGCGGACGTAGAGCCCGGAGACGTCGTAGCCGTCGTGCGCGAGGTTGTACTCGGTGGGCAGGTAGATGATGCCCGGGCGGGCCGTGACGAAGAACAGCGAGACGCCGTGGTCCTGGGCGTACTTCGCGACGTTCAGCACGGGCTTGTTGGCCGGCTGCGGGTAGCTGAAGCCGTAGTCGGTCTCCAGGGTGGTGTTGTCGATGTCGAAGACGATCGCCTGCTTCTCGCCCGGCTCGGCGGCGGCGATGCGCTCCTTCAGGTAGGGCAGGGCCTGGTCCATCACCGTCTGGCAGTCCTTCTGCCAGGTGGCGTAGTCGACCTTTGCGGAAGAACCGGAGGAGTCGGCCGTGGTCGCGGCCTGGGCCGGGGCGGCCATCGCGGCCAGCGCGGCCACGGAGACGGCGGTGGCGGAGATGCGGTGGGCCCAGGGGCGTCTGGTCATCGGTGGGGGTCCTCTCACGTCCGTACGTCCGTACGCGTGCCTGAATGTCAGGAGCATGATCTGAGGTGAGGGTGGCGCGAGGGGAACCGTAGGGTTACCGGACGGTAGGTGCCTAGGGGTGTGCATCACATTTCCGTGATCGTCGGTTTGGACGGCCGGTGATAAGCGGCACAGGCGAAATGTCCCTTACTAGGCTGGATAGTGGGATCCATCACCGGGATGAAAAGGACTTTCGTCCAGGAAAAGTGCGGTCCTCCATCAGCGCCTTTGCGGTCACCTACTACGAGGTGCCGTAGATGGGGCGTTTGGGGCCTGACGGGCTGCTCGGCTACCAAGGGATGGCCGCTCCGCCGGACGCCTGTTCGCGGGGTGGCGGTTCTGTCTCCGAGTCCATGAGGTTTCGATGTCCCAGCGCGCCACGTCCCGTTCCTCCCGTACGTCCCCGCTCCGCACCCGCGTGGCCGTCCTGGCCGCCGGTATCGGCGCCACGGCCGTGCTGGGGACCGGGGTCGCGAGCGCCGCCGCTCCGTCGGCCGCCGCCTGGGTCGACCCGGTGAAGACGTACACGCTCTCCGCCAGCTTCATGCAGGCCGGCAGCCACTGGGTCGCCAAGCACAGCGGGCAGGACTTCGCCGTGCCGACCGGCACCGAGGTCGTCGCCGCGCACGGCGGCACCGTCGTCAAGGCCGGCCCGAACGGCGCCGGTGACGGCCCCGCGTACGGCAACGCCGTTGTGATCAAGCACGGCAACGGCACCTTCTCGCAGTACGCGCACCTGTCCCGGATCGACGTCAAGGCCGGCCAGATCGTCAATACCGGCCAGCACATCGCCCTCTCGGGCTCCACCGGCAACTCCACCGGCCCGCACCTGCACTTCGAGATCCGTACGACCCCGAACTACGGCTCCGCCGTGGACCCGGTCGCGTTCCTGCGCGCCAACGGCGTCACCGTCTGAGCTAGTCCTTCTCGCGGGCGTGTTCGTGCGCCTGTGTGATCAGGTCCAGGGCGACCTCGAGAACGGCCTCGCGCTTCTTCTCGGGGTCGCCTTCCAGGTCCTGCATCACGAACATCCCCGCGTGCAGCGTGAACATCGCGCTGACGGAGCGCACCTGGTCCACGAGGTCGGCCTCGGGGTCGATCAGGATGTCCCGGAGGCCCCGCATGCGCTCCTTGAAGGCGTCGCCGATGCGCAGTTCCCGCACGGTCGCCTGGTTCTCCTGCATGAAGCGGAACAGCGGCTCGGCGCCGGACAGGGCCTCGCTGTAGCGCCGTACGAGGTCCTGTTTCGTCTCCAGGGTGTGCGGCTGGCTGCGGCCCCACTCGATCAGGTCCTCGATCGGTTTCGTCAGATCCTCGAAGAGGCTGACGATGATCTCCTCCTTCGTCTTGAAGTGGTAGTACAGGGCCGCCTTCGTGACGTCGAGACGCTCGGCGATCTCGCGCAGAGAGGTCTTCTCGTAGCCCTGCTCCGCGAAGAGTTCGAGTGCCACGTCCTGGATGCGCTGGCGGGTGTTGCCGCGGCGCTGCTGCTTGGTGCCGTCCATGGTGACGCCCATCCTCGTACTCCTCGCGCTCCCGCGGAAACTTACTTGACGCCCGGCTAGTAGCGCGTCTACCTTCCCAGTGTAGTGAGCTAGCCGGGCGGCAAGTAAGTAGCTGCCGCAGGGGGAGTGGGAAGAGATGGCGGACACGGTGAAAAGCGGCACGGAGGGCAAACGGCCCAGGAGCGTGCGGGTGGTTCTGCTCGCGCTCATGATCGCGATGATGCTCGCGATGCTCGACAACATGATCGTGGGTACGGCGATGCTGACGATCGTGAGCGATCTGGGCGGCCTGGAGCACCTGTCCTGGGTGGTCACGGGCTACACCCTGGCCACCGCGGCGTCGACCCCGATCTGGGGCAAGGTGGGGGACATGTACGGGCGCAAGGGCGCCTTCCTCAGCTCGATCGTGATCTTCCTGATCGGTTCGGCGCTCAGCGGCATGGCCCAGAACATGGGCGAGCTGATCGGCTTCCGTGCCCTGCAGGGCCTCGGCGCCGGCGGGCTGATGGTCGGCGTCATGGCGATCATCGGCGATCTGATCCCGCCGCGGGAGCGCGGCAAGTACACCGGCATGATGGCCGGCGTCATGGCCCTGGCGATGATCGGCGGCCCGCTGGTCGGCGGCACCATCACCGACAACTGGGGCTGGCGCTGGGCCTTCTACATCAACCTGCCGCTGGGTGCGGTGGCCCTGGTGCTGGTCAGCGCCGTGCTGCACCTGCCCAAGAAGCGGACGCAGGCGCGCATCGACTACCTGGGCGTCACGCTGCTGACCGTCGGCATCACCTCGATCGTGCTGGTCACCACCTGGGGCGGCAGCGAGTACGCCTGGACCTCCGCGCGGATCATGGAGCTGATCGGCATCGGCGTCGCCGCGCTGATCGGGTTCGTGTTCTGGCAGACCAAGGCCGCCGAGCCGGTCGTGCCGCTGCACATGTTCAACAGCCGCAACTTCACCCTGATGTCCCTCATCGGCTTCATCACCGGCTTCGTGATGTTCGGCGCCACGCTCTATCTGCCGCTGTACCAGCAGGCCGTGCAGGGCGCCTCCGCGACCAACTCCGGTCTGCTGCTCCTGCCGATGCTCGGCGCGATGCTGGTGACCTCGATGGTCGCGGGCCGGGTGACCACCAACAGCGGCCGCTACAAGATCTTCCCGATCGCCGGCGGCGCGCTGATGATCGTCGGGCTGTACCTGCTGTCGCTGATGGACACCGGTACGACCCGGCTGTCCTCCGGCGTCTACATGGCCGTCCTGGGCCTGGGCATGGGCTGCCTGATGCAGGTCACCATGCTGGTGGCGCAGAACAGCGTGGAGATGAAGGACATGGGCGTGGCCTCGTCGTCCTCGACGCTGTTCCGTACGCTCGGCTCCTCCTTCGGTGTGGCCATCATGGGCGCGCTGTTCAACAACCGGGTCCAGCACGTCATGGCCGAGCGGGCCGGTGTGCTCGGCAAGGGTGTCACCGAGAAGTCCGCGCAGCTGACCCCGGACAGCCTGAAGAAGCTGCCGGCGCCGATCCGGGACGCGTACCAGCACGCGGTGTCCGCCGGCACGCACTCGGCGTTCCTGCTGGGCGCGGCGGTCGCGGTGGCCGTGCTGATCGCGGCGCTGTTCGTGAAGGAGGTCCCGCTGAGGAGCGGGAAGCCCGCGGCGGAGAGCGGCGACGACGTGGCCGCGCTGCAGGTCGTCGAAACCGTCTGAGAAGTACCCGAACCGAAGACCCCGGGTGGGTGTCCGCCCCCGGGGTCTTCTGCGTTCGTGCCGGTCGGAGCCGTTGTCAGTGCCCCGTGTCACCATCGGCCGCATGGACAAACTGCGCCGTATGCGTCTGGCCAAGGACGTCATGGACCGGGACTGGGCCGACCCCGGTCTCGACCTCGACGCGGTCGCCGCGCGTGCCGGGTACTCGCGGTTCCACTTCCTGCGCGCCTTCAAGGACGCCTACGGCGAGACGCCGGGCCAGTATCTGACCCACCGGCGCATCGAGCGGGCCGAGGAGATGCTGCGCTGCGCCAACCTCACCGTGACCGAGATCTGCACGCTCGTCGGCTTCAGCAGCCTCGGCACGTTCTCCGCCCGCTTCAAGGCCCGCACCGGACTCACCCCGAGCGAGTACCGCGCCCGGCACGTGGGCCGTGGTGCCTCCCTGATACCCGGCTGCTACGCCATGCTCTGGGCCGGCGGATTCAGCACCGCAAGATCGGAGAAGCGCCCCGGGCCCGGCCCTGCCTACGGTGACGAACGGGAATCCGTCCCACCGCACGACGCCGCCGACAGGAGAGCCGAACCATGATCAAGGGGCTTGCCATCACCACCGTCTGGGTCCTCGACCAGGACCGGGCCAAGGAGTTCTACACCCAGAAGCTGGGCCTCGAGGTCCGTACGGACATGACCATGGGGGACGGCGGCATGCGCTGGCTCACCGTCGGCGCCCCCGATCAGCCCGACGTGGAGCTGACGCTCATGGTGCCGGGGCCGCCCGCGATGGACCCGGAGTCCGCGGAGATGATGAGGAAGCTCATCGCGAAGGGGGCGCTCGGCGCGGGGGTCCTGGCGACCGATGACATCCACGGCGACTACAAGAAGCTCAAGGAACGCGGGGTGGAGTTTCTTCAGGAGCCTCAGGAGCGGCCGTACGGCACGGAGGCGCTGTTCCGGGACGACTCCGGGAACTGGTTCTCGTTCACCCAGCGGCGGGAGGGGGGCCTGGATCCGGAGCGGGACTGGGGTTGCTGAGCGCCCGATGGCTCGGGGTGCTTCGCGGTCTCGCGGCTGCGGGCCGGCTGTGGCTGGAACGGGCTCAGCCCACTCCCCCCGACAACGGCAGCGTCGGATAGCTGCCCGTGCTCGTCGGGGCGTGTTCCGGGAGCCACAGGACGGCCACCGCGCCCTCCGCGGGGATGTCGGCGGGGGTGCCGGCGGGGCGGACGTTGCGGAACGTCAGCCGGGCGCCGAGCACCCGGGCCTGGCCGGCGGCGATGGTCAGGCCGAGCCCGTGGCCCGTACCGGCGCGGTCCTTGCTGCCGGTGCGGAAGCGGCTCGGTCCCTCGGCGAGCAGTTCCTCGGGGAAGCCGGGACCGTGGTCGCGGACCCGGATGACCCGGCCCTCGACGGTCACCTCGATCGGCGGCCGGCCGTGCCGCGCGGCGTTGGCGAGCAGGTTGAACAGCACCCGCTCCAGCCGCCGGGGATCGGTGGTGACCTGCGACTCGTGCACCACCCGTACGGCGATGTCCGGGTCCTTGGCCGCCACCCGCCGGGCGACGAACTCGCCGAGCACGATGTCCTGCAGCTCGGCCCGCTCCGAGGCGCCGTCGAGCCGGGCCACCTCCAGCACGTCCTCGACGAGCGTGCGCATCGCCTTCGCCCGGTCCAGGACCAGTTCCGTCGGCCGGCCCGGCGGCAGCAGTTCGGCCGCCGTCAGCAGGCCGGTCACCGGGGTGCGCAGTTCGTGCGCGATGTCGGCGGTGACCCGCCGCTCGGCCTCCAGCCGCTGCCGCAGGGCGTCCGCCATGGCGTCCACGGCACGCGCGAGATCATCGGTCTCGTCCCGTACGACCCCGCCGATGGCCTCCCGTACCCGGACGTCGGTCTCGCCCTTGGCGACCTGGTTCGCGGCGGCCGCCGCCTTGCGCAGCCGCCCGGACAGCTGCCCGCCGATCAGGACGCCGAGCGCGCTGCCGCCGAACACGACCGCGACGGAACCGATGACCAGCGCCTGGTCGAGGTCCTTCATCACGTCGGTGGAACGGTCCGGCATATGGCTGTGCAGGGACAGCACATGCCCGTCCTTGGTGGGCACGGCCGCCCAGATGTCCGGCACTCCGCCCCGGTCGATGACGTCGCTGGCCTTGCGGCCGTCCGCGACCTTCTCGCGCAGCGCGGCCGGCAGATCCGGGTCGTCGATCTTGATGTTCGGGAAGTTCGGCCGCCGGTTCTGTTCGTAGTTGCGCTGCGCGAACTGGACGCGCTGGTTGGCCAGGTCGCGTGCGTTGTCGAGCATCGAGACCCGGGCCGCGTTGTGCACGACCAGGCTCAGCGCGATCGCCACCAGCCCGGCGACCAGCGCGATCGCCGCGCTGAGCTTCCATCTCAGTCCGGTGTGCAGGCCCGCGCGCTCCACGCGCCGGACCGGGTGTCGGAGGATCCCCCGCATCGCCGCCCCGCTCAGGCCTTCAGCTTGTAGCCGAAGCCGCGGACGGTCTCGATCCGGTCCTGGCCGATCTTCTGGCGCAGCCGCTGCACATGCACGTCGACGACCCGGGTGTCCCCGCCCCAGCCGTAGTCCCAGACCCGCTCCAGCAGCTTGTCGCGGGAGAGCACGGTGCCCGGCGCGGAGGAGAACTCCAGCAGCAGCCGCATCTCGGTCGGGGTGAGCCCGACCGGCTGCCCGGCCCGGCGCACCTCCATGCCCTCGGTGTCGATGTCCAGGTCCCCGAAGGAGAGCATCCCGCCGGTCACCGCGTCCGCGCCGGACTCGGCCGGGCTGCCGCCCCCCGCGTGTCCGAAGCGGCGCAGCACGGCCCGGATCCGCGCGACCAGCACGGCACCGTCGAACGGCTTGGTCACATAGTCGTCGGCGCCCGCCTCCAGGCCGAGGACGACGTCGATGGAGTCGGCGCGGGCCGACAGCATGATCACCGGCACGGTGGACTCGTCCCGGATACGACGGCACAGGCTGACCCCGTCCAGACCGGGGACCATGACGTCCAGCAGGGCGATGTCGGGGCGGTTCGACCGGAACGCCTCCAGGCCCGACAGTCCGTCGGGCATGGCGGTGACCGCGAAGCCGTCCCGCTCCAGGGCGAGCTGGGTGGCCTCGCGGATGACGTCGTCGTCCTCGACGAACAGGACGTGGGTCTGGTCTGCCATCCCGGTGCTCTCAGTCCTCGTGGTGTGCGTGTGGGGGGGGGTTCAGTTGTCCTGCGCGGGCGTCGCGTCGCCGCCGGTCCTGCTGTAGAAGGTCTCGTGCTTGGTCCGCTCGGTGAACCGGCCTGCCTTCCACCCGTACGTGATCACGGTCTCCCGGGACGGGTTCGACACCGCGTCGTCCGTGTCGTACACCTGCTTGGTCACGGTCAGTTCGGTGCCGTCGATCTCCGCGTAGACCGGCGATTCCTCTGCCTTGAACACATTCTTGTACGTGCCCCCGACGTCCCGGTACACGTACGTGCCGACGCCCACCCCCCAGTCACCGCAGGACGACACGTTGACGAGGACGTCGTTGACGGAGCCGCCGGTCAGATAGCCGTAGGTGACCTCGACCGGGTAGTTGTCGCCGCTGCACGGTTTCAGCTCGTGCTTCACCGTCGTCGAGACCACCGGGTCCTTCTTGAGCAGTGAGACCGCGTCCACCTGCCGGTAGCCGGTGCTCGGACTCGGGCTGGGTGAGGCGACGGCTCCCGCGACCGCCGACGCGTGTGCCGGGCCCTCGTCCCGGGTGCCGGTGCCCCCCGTGCCGCACGCGGCGACGAAAAGGGCAGGGGCGGCGAGCGCGGCCCCCACCGCGATCACCGCCTGTGTACTTCCTCGGGTCCCCGCGGACCCGGCCCCGGTCAGGCCGCGCAACGCTCCCGCTCCTCACGCTCCAGCGCGCGTGCGTCCAGATCGCGGGCCTCCAGCTCCTCGCGGAGCCGGGCGAGCGCCCGGTGCAGCGTGCTCTTGACCGTACCGGCCGACATGCCGAGGGCCGCGGCGGTCTCCTCCGTGGACATCTGCTCCCAGTGTCGCAGCACCACGACGCTCCGCTGCTTCGGTGCGAGCACTTTCATGACGTCCATCAGCAGGGCCCGGTCGGCGTGCTGCTCGGTGGAGTCGTCCACGGACGCGTCCGGCAGCTGCTCGGTCGGGACCTCCTCCAGCTTGCGCGCCCGCCACCACTCCGTGCGGGTGTTGATCATGACGCGGCGCAGGTAGGCGTCGGCGAGCCGCTTGTCCGCGATGCCATCCCAACGGCCGTACGTGCGCACCAGCGCCGTCTGCAGCAGGTCCTGGGCGTCGACGGGGTCCGGCACCAGTCGGCGAGCACTGCGCAGCAGCGCGTCCTGCCGGGTGCGGACGTACTCCTCGAACTCGAGCACCTCGCCCTGCGCCATGATCAACCGCCTCCGTTCCCCGTTCACTCCGGCTCCGTGCCTGAAGTCCTGCGTTCGTTCCCCGTGTCCGGTGGTCTGCCGGGCACGGAAAAGAAGCTACGGAGTGGTTGTCACGGCGTTGTCCGAACCAGCCTGCGGCTAGCAATCGGCTATCCGTCGGTTGTGTAACGGAGAGGGGAACGGGGTAAGCGGGTGGACCGTTATGTCCTTTTATGCAGGTCTTTGTCGAGTGGATGGGTCCGTAACAGAGGCGTAGGGGCTGTGACTTGGCTGTCCGTCAGCTGAGCGGCAGCCGATACAGACCGCCCGGCAGCGGCTCCACCAGACCGTCCGCGACGAGCCCGTCGAGCGCGCGGGCGCGCTGCACCGGCTCGTGCCACACCCGGTCCAGCACCGCCTGCGGCACCGGCGCGTGCGCCTCCCGCAGCACTGCCAGCAGCTTGCCGCGCACCTGCCGGTCCGTACCGGCGTACGTCTGCCCGCGGCGGGGCGGGCCCGCGTGCTCCGGCTTGCCGGCCAGCCGCCAGGCGCACTGCGCGGCGATCGGGCACCGCCCGCACCCCTCGTTCTTCGCCGTGCACACCAGCGCGCCCAGCTCCATGGAGGCCGCCGCCCAGCGCGCGGCGGTCCCCTCGTCCTGCGGCAGCAGCTCACGGGCGAGCCTGCGTTCGGCGGCCGTCGTCGCGTTCGGCGGGTACTGCACCCCCGTCACCGCGCGCGCGAAGACCCGGCGCACATTCGTGTCCAGCACCGGATGCCGCTGCCCGTACGCGAAGGAGGCCACCGCGGCGGCCGTGTACTCGCCGATGCCGGGCAGCGCCAGCAGCTGCGCGTGGTCCGTCGGTACGTCCCCGCCGTGCCGTTCCGTTATGGCGACCGCCGCGCCGTGCAGCCGCAGGGCCCGGCGCGGATAGCCGAGCCGGCCCCAGGCGCGCACCGCCTCGCCCGGCGCCTCCTTCGCCAGGTCGGCGGGGCGCGGCCAGCGGGCGAGCCACTCCTCGTAGACGGGCAGGACCCGGCTCACGGGGGTCTGCTGGAGCATGAACTCGCTGACCATCACACCCCACGGGCCCGCCTCCGGGCGGCGCCAGGGGAGGTCGCGGGCGTGGGCGTCGAACCAGGCGATCACGGGGGTGTGCAGCTTCTCAGTCATGGCCTTCCGATCCTGCCACGGCTCGGCCCGCCCGGTGGGTGACGGCGCGGTCACACAGCGTCGTGACGCGTGAAGGGCCGCGTGGCCGACGGCAGTTGCCGGAATGATGATCGGGAAAAGTTGGCGCTCCCGCGGCGGGTGGGGCAAGCAAGCACGGGGATCTCTCGTACAGTTTGCGCCGTGGGATCTCTGCGCAATCCGGTCGGGCCGCTTCCCTCCTCCATCTACTGGCGAAGGAGGGTCGTACTGCTGTCGGTGATCGCGGTGTTGGCGCTGCTGACCGCGTGGATCGTCACCGCCGGCGGCGGGAGCGGCAAGAAGAGCGCCGGCGGATCCGACGGCAAGAACCCCGTACCCACGATCACCCCGGGACCGTCCTCGTCCGGGCCCGCGATCAGCCAACACCCGGGCGGGCGGGACGAGTCGGGCGGCGGCTCCAGCGGAAGCGATTCCGGTTCCGGCGGCGGCAGCGGTTCGGACGGCGGCTCCACCGGTTCCTCCGGGTCCGGCGGCGGCTCGGCCGGCGGCTCGGGTTCGGCTTCCGGCGGCAACGTAGCTGCGGGCGACGCGCTCCCGGCGTCCTCCCCGCTGCCCGACTGCACGTCCGGCGCGGTGGCGTTGAGCCTGCGGAGCCTGCACAACTCCTACTCGCCCGACCAGACGCCGACCTTCGAACTCACCGCGAAGAACGGCTCGTCCACCGACTGCAAGATCGATCTCGGCTCGAAGAGCATGGTGTTGACGATCACGCCGGCGGCCGGGAACGACGCGTTCTGGTCGTCGGCCGACTGCCCGAAGGGTGCGGGGAACCTGGCGTTCCGGGTGCCCGCGGGGCAGAGCGTCACCTACACCGTGACGTGGGACCGGAAGCCGAGTGCTCCGCACTGCGCGAAGGCCTCCGGCGGTTCGGCCGGCACGGGCACCTACCTGCTGGAGGCCAAGGCGCCGGGGTTCGGGAAGGTGCGGGCGTCGTTCGTGCTGTCGGCCGACTGAGGGCGGGCGGTCGGCAGAGGGCCCCTTGAGGTTGGCGAGCTGCAGCGTACGCAAGGGGCGCGGGGAACTGCGCGACAAGCCACAACGGACCTGCGGTCGCCAGACGGACACACGCCCCCGAGCTATGGGGCGCCCGGCCGAAACTCAGACGTACCGCTCCAGGATGGACGACTCCGCCAGACGTGACAGGCCCTCCCGCACGCTTCTCGCCCGGGCCTCGCCCACACCGTCCACCGTCTGCAGATCGTCCACGCTGGCGGCGAGCAGCTTCTGCAGGCCCCCGAAGTGCTCCACCAGCCGGTCGATGATCGCGCCCGGAAGACGCGGAACCTTGGCCAGCAGCCGGAAGCCCCGCGGGGACACCGCCGAGTCGAGCGTCTCGGGAGACCCGGTGTAGCCCAGCGCACGCGCCACCGTGCTCAGTTCGAGCAGCTCCGCGTGGGTCAGCGCGTCCAGCTCGGACAGCGCCTCCTCGACCGTACGGGACCGCTTCGCCGTCGGCTCGGGGACGTAGTCCCGGACGACCAGCTCACGGTCGGGCTCGACGCCGGCGATCAACTCCTCCAGCTGAAGCGCGAGCAGCCGTCCGTCCGTGCCCAGCTCGACCACGTACTCGGCGATTTCGGTGGCGATGCGCCGGACCATCTCCAGCCGCTGCGCGACGGCGGACACGTCCCGCACCGTCACCAGGTCCTCGATCTCCAGCGCCGACAGCGTGCCCGCCACCTCGTCCAGGCGCAGCTTGTACCGCTCCAGTGTGGCCAGTGCCTGGTTCGCACGGGACAGGATCGCCGCCGAGTCCTCCAGGACGCGCCGCTGACCGTCGACGTAGAGGGCGATCAGGCGCATCGACTGCGAGACGGAGACCACGGGGAAGCCGACCTGCTTGCTCACCCGGTCCGCCGTGCGGTGCCGCGTGCCCGTCTCCTCCGTGGGGATCGTGGGGTCCGGGACCAGCTGCACGCCGGCCCGGAGGATCTTCGACAGATCCGAGGACAGCACGATGCCGCCGTCCAGCTTGCACAGCTCCCGCAGCCGGGTCGCGGTGAACTCCACGTCCAGGACGAACCCGCCCGTGCACATCGCCTCGACCGTCTTGTCGGAGCCGAGGACGATCAGCCCGCCGGTGTTGCCGCGCAGCACGCGCTCAAGGCCGTCACGCAGGGCCGTACCGGGAGCCACGGCGCTCAGCGAGGCGCGCATCAGGCCATCGGTACCGGCACTCCCACCGGACTTTCCGGGAGCTGCTGCCCGGTCGTTGGCTGCCACTGCACTCCTCCGGTCGCAGGTTCTGACGCGCTCCCTTACCCGCACGCGGTTCGTACGGACGGGCGAGACCTGGGCAAAGTCTACCGGCGCTCCTCAGCCTCCCGGGGGGCCTCTCGGCGACGGGAGCGCGGCAGCACCCGCAGCGCGTCCCCCATGTCGGCGACTTCCAGGACCTTCATGCCGGGCGGGACCTTGCCCGGATCGGTCGGCACGAGCGCGTGCGTGAAGCCCAGCCGGTGCGCCTCGGCGAGCCTGCGCTGCACGCCCGTGACCCGTCTCACCTCGCCCGCGAGGCCGACCTCGCCGATGGCCACCAGGTTCTTCGGCAGCGGGGTGTCGCTGGCGGCGGAGGCGAGCGCGAGCGCGATCGCGAGGTCGGCGGCCGGCTCCGACAGCTTCACACCGCCCACCGTCGCGGAGTAGATGTCCCGCTTGCCGAGCGCGGTGATCCGGCCGCGCTGCTCCAGGACGGCCAGCATCATCGACACGCGCGAGGTCTCCAGGCCGGAGGTCGTCCGGCGCGGGGAGGGGATCTGGGAGTCGACGGTCAGTGCCTGCACCTCGGCCACCAGCGGGCGGCGGCCCTCCAGGGTGACGGTCAGGCACGTGCCGGGGACCGGCTCGTCACGGCGGGTCAGGAACAGGCCGCTGGGGTCGGCGAGGCCGGTGATGCCCTCGTCGTGCAGCTCGAAGCAGCCGACCTCGTCCGTGGCGCCGTAGCGGTTCTTCACGCCGCGGACCAGGCGCAGGCGCGCGTGCCGGTCGCCCTCGAAGTGCAGGACCACATCCACCAGGTGTTCCAGGAGGCGGGGGCCGGCGATCGCGCCGTCCTTCGTGACGTGGCCCACAAGGAGGGTGGACATGCCACGGTCCTTCGAGGCGCGGATCAGGGCGCCCGCCACCTCCCTCACCTGAGCCATGCCACCGGGCGCGCCCTCGATCTCCGGGGAGGCGACCGTCTGCACCGAGTCGAGGATCAGCAGGGACGGCTTCACCTCGTCCAAGTGGCCGAGGACGGCGGACAGATCGGTCTCGGCCGCCAGATACAGCTCGTCGTGGAGGGCGCCGATGCGGTCGGCGCGCAGCCGCACCTGGCTCGCCGACTCCTCACCGGTGACATACAGGGTGCGGTGTTCGGTGCTCGCGGACTTGGCGGCCACGTCCAGCAGCAGCGTGGACTTGCCGACGCCGGGTTCGCCGGCGAGCAGCACGACCGCGCCGGGCACCAGGCCGCCGCCGAGCACCCGGTCCAGCTCGGGCACGCCGGTCGGGCGGGCGGTGGCCTGCCGGCCGTCGACCTGGCCGATGGGCAGCGCGGAGGTGCTGACCCGGCCCGGTGCCGTCGTACGGACCGCGGGCGCGCCGTACTCCTCGACCGTGCCCCACGCCTGGCACTCGGGGCAGCGGCCGAGCCACTTGGCCGTCTGCCAGCCGCACTCGGTGCAGCGGTAGGACGGGCGGTCCTTGGTGGTCTTGGTACGGGCAGCCATGCGGAAACCGTAGCCCGCGGCACTGACAACGGGTCCCCGGGCTGTCCGAACGGGTTTCCAGGCTGCCCGCGGGTGAACCGGTATCGGCCACCACCCGTCGGGATCGCGCCACGGAACAAAGGGTCCCTGTCCCCTTATGAGGGATCGTTTCACCCGTGCGGGTTAAAAGTGCTCAAGCTTCGAGGAGGGGCACTCCACCGCCGCCTACGGTCGCACGGGTGACGAGCAGCAGTCCGGAGACCACCACCCGCAGCGCCGGAGCGCACCGCGTGCAGCGCGAGGCGCGTGATCGCACCGACGCGCGCACCCTCGCCCAGCGGCCGCCGGCGCGCTACGAACCGTACCTGGACGGACTGTTCACCTACTGTCTGTCGGTGCTGTGCGACCACGACGCGGCCACCGAGGCCCTGGGTGGCGCGCTCGCCCTGGCCGAGCGGCGCGGCCACCGCGTCCCGCGGGCCGCCGACCGCAGGGCCTGGCTGTACGCCCTGGCCCGCTGGGCGTGCCTGCGCAAGCTGGCCGAGGCCAAGCAGAAACGTCAGGCCACCCACGCGGCCGGCCGTTCCGGTGCCGGGAGGCCGGCCGGGCCCCAGGTGCCCGATCCGCCGGTCGCCCCGGAGGCCCAGGAGCGGCAGCGTCGTGAACTGGCCCTGCTGGCCTGGCCGGAGGCGGCCGGTACGACCCCCGAGCAGCGCGAGGCCCTGGAACTGGCCGTCCGCCACCACCTGTCCGCGCAGGAGGTCGCCGCCGTCCTCGGCATGGAAGCGGCCGCCGCGCGCGAACTGCTCGCCACGGCCGCCTGCGAGGTGGAGCGCACCCGCGCGGCCCTCGCCGTCGTCGAGACCGGCGGCTGTCCGAGCGTGGCCCACCTCACCGGGGACAGCGGCCTGGTCCTGAGTACGGCGCTGCGCCGCGAGCTGGTCCGTCACGTCGACGACTGCCCGCGCTGCCGCCGTACCGCCGAGCGCGCCGTTCCCGGCCGCTGGCCCGGCGCCACGGTCACCCCGGCCGAGCTGCCCGTCCTGGAGGCCCCGCGCGCGGCCCTGCATGTCTGCCTGGCCCACCACGCACGCACGCGTGGTGGGGCGGCACCCCGCTTCGACCGGCGTGGCTTCCCGATGGACCCCAAGGACCGCGCGGCCCGCCGCGACCGGCTACGCGCGCGTGCGGTGACGACGACCGTCGTCGCCACGGTGGTGGCCGCCCCCGTCCTGGCCCTGTGGGCCGCCTACCGGGGCGCCCCGACGGCGGAGGGGGAGGGCCCCTCGGCCACCGCACGCGAGGCGCAGAGCCCCGACGCCCTCGGCAGTGACACGGCCGGCGGTTACGAGAACGCCGGGAACGCCAGCCTGAAGCCCGGCACCCGGCTCGGTGAGGACGGCGAGGCGGACGTCTCCGTGGAGGTCGTCAGCGCCAACGGCACGGGCGGCGCGAGGTCCGGACAGCTCGACGTCAGCGCCGCCGGCGACGGCGACACCACGCTGATCACCCTCAGCGCCTCGGGTTCCGGGCCGGTCGCCTGGTCCGCCTCCACCTCGGCGGACTGGCTCTACCTGAGCCGGTCCTCGGGAACCCTCGAGCCCGGCGAGACGTTGACGATCAAGGTGTACGTCGACCATCTGCACGAGCCCTCCGGCCACTGGCACGCGCAGCTGGCGATCTCCCCGGCCGGGGCGGTGGTCTCCATCGACGGATACGGCACGGCACCGACCCGCCGCCCCACACCCCGGCCGCCGTCCTCCGAGCCCACCCCGCCCCCGCCGAGCACACCCCCCACCGAGCCCCCGCCCACCCAGTCCCCACCGTCCCCGGACCCAACCCCCACTCCCACGGACCCACCCTCACCCTCCAACTCCCCGACCCCGACGCCCGCCCAGCCGGGGAGCGAGACACCGAGTCCGTCCGGGGGCTAGGGGGTGGGGCGCGCGGGGGCGTGGGCGCTGGAGCGGGTCGGATCGCGGTCCGGGGTGGGGCGGTGGAACGCGTCTGCCCGGTGCAGCGGCCGAGGGACACGGGGCGCCGGACTTCCCACGCGGGCGCGAGGCTCCACGTGCCACAAGAGCGGGCGGGGGAGCCCCGGAGCACACGACGGACGCCCCCGGCCGGCATCGGACGCCCGCGCAGTCAGGCGCCGGGGGCGCCGGGCGCGGCCGTCCCATGCGCGGCGGTCGGCCGTCCCCCTCGGTGTTCTCCAGGATGGCCGGGACAAGTGACGGGTGGGACGGAAGTGGGGTTATGGGGCCGGGTCGGCCGGGTGCGGGGCGACCAGGGGCAGCTGCGACGCCAGTCGCTGTTCGCAGAGCTCGGCCAGGCGGTCGTAGCCGGCCTTGCCCATCAGTTCCGTCAGCTCGGCCCGGTAGGAGACGTACACCGGCTCGCCCGCGCCGTGCGCCGACGTCGCCGACGTGCACCACCAGTGCAGGTCGTGCCCGCCCGGACCCCAGCCCCGGCGGTCGTACTCGCCGATGGACACCTGCAGCACGCGCGTGTCGTCGGGCCGGTCGATCCAGTCGTACGTCCGCCGGATCGGCAGCTGCCAGCACACGTCCGGCTTGGTCTCCAGCGGCTCCCGGCCCTCCCGCAGCGCGAGGATGTGGAGGGAGCAGCCCGCGCCGCCCGCGAACCCCGGCCGGTTCTGGAAGATGCACGAGCCCTGGAACGGGCGGGTCTGCCGGGAGCCCTCGTCGTCCTCGGAGATCCAGCCGTCGCGGGTGCCCTCGGCGTGGTGCTGCCAGATCTCCGGCGTGAGCCGGGCCACGTGCCCGGCGACCCGCTTCTCGTCGTCCTCGTCCGAGAAGTGCGCGCCCAGCGAGCAGCACCCGTCGTCCGCGCGGCCCGCCTGGATGCCCTGGCAGCCGCTGCCGAAGATGCAGTTCCAGCGAGAGGTCAGCCATGTCAGATCACAGCGGAAGACCTGCTCGTCGTCCGCAGGATCAGGAAACTCCACCCAGGCACGCGCGAAGTCGAGCCCCTTCTCGTCGCTCACCCGCGGGGCCTTCTGGGACTTGGTGGACTTCGGGGACTTCGGGGACTTCTGGGACACGGACGCCTCCGCCTGCGAAGAATCCTTCACTCCCTTGGAGGATTTGTGGTTCTTCGCCTTTTTCGTCTTTGGCACGCGTCCAGAGTAAGTGGCCCAGGCCCGCACCGGGGACCGTGGACCGACAATCTGGCAGTAGCGTTCCGTATATGAGACTCGGTGTCCTGGACGTGGGTTCGAACACGGTGCATCTGCTGGTGGTGGACGCTCACCCCGGCGCGCGCCCGCTGCCCGCGCATTCGCACAAGGCCGAACTTCGGCTCGCCCAGCTCCTCGACGACAGCGGTGCCATCGGCGACGACGGCATCCACAAGCTGATCGACGTCGTGCAGGACGCCCTCCAGGCCGCCGAGGACAAGGGCGTCGAGGACCTGCTGCCGTTCGCGACCTCCGCCGTACGGGAGGCCAGCAACGCCGACGACGTCCTCGCGCGCGTGGCCGACGAGACCGGCGTACGGCTCCAGGTCCTCAGCGGCGAGGAAGAGGCCCGCCTGACCTTCCTCGCGGTCCGCCGCTGGTTCGGCTGGTCCGCCGGAAAGCTGCTGGTCCTGGACATCGGCGGCGGCTCCCTGGAGATCGCCTACGGCATAGACGAGGAGCCGGACACCGCCGTGTCCCTGCCGCTCGGCGCCGGCCGGCTCACCGCGGGCTGGCTGCCCGGTGACCCGCCCGCCCCCGATGCCGTGCGCGCCCTGCGCCGCCACGTCCGCGCGGAGATCGCCCGCACGGTCGGCGAGTTCAGCCGCTTCGGCGCTCCCGACCACGTCGTCGCCACGTCGAAGACCTTCAAGCAGCTCGCCCGCATCGCCGGCGCCGCCCGCAGCGCCGACGGCCTCTACGTCCAGCGCGAACTCAAGCGCGAGTCCCTGGAGGCCTGGGTCCCGCGGCTGGCCGGCATGACGGCCGGCCAGCGCGCCGAGCTGCCGGGGGTCTCGGACGGCAGGGCCGGCCAGCTGCTGGCGGGTGCGCTGGTGGCCGAGGGCGCGATGGACCTGTTCGGTGTGGAGAGCCTGGAGGTCTGCCCGTGGGCTCTGCGGGAAGGCGTCATCCTCCGGCGCCTCGATCACATGGGTTCGGATTAGCGACGTCAGGGGCGCGGGGCTGTCTCGGTATGCGGCTCCGCCGCACGGGCGTGAGCGACCACGTGCCACCCGCGCCTGACCGAATGGCAAAGCTCACAACGGCGAACAGGCACCCAACACCCCGCCCACTCCACCCCGTAAGGTGACGGACGTGGCTGAACCAAGGGACGTCTCCGTCGCCCTGTCGACGGCCTCCGTATACCCGGAGTCCACGGCGACGGCCTTCGAGATCGCCGCGCGCCTCGGGTACGACGGCGTCGAGGTCATGGTGTGGACCGACCCCGTCAGCCAGGACATCGAGGCGCTGCGCCGCCTGTCGGACTACCACGGCATCCCGATCCTGGCCGTCCATGCCCCCTGTCTGCTGATCACCCAGCGGGTCTGGTCGACGGACCCCTGGGTCAAGCTGCAGCGGGCCCGGGCGGCCGCCGAGAAGCTGGGTGCCTCCACCGTCGTCGTGCACCCGCCCTTCCGATGGCAGCGGCAGTACGCGCGCGACTTCGTCGACGGGATCTGGCGGATGGCGAACGAGACGGACGTACGGTTCGCCGTGGAGAACATGTACCCGTGGCGCTACCGCGACCGCGAGATGCTCGCCTACGCCCCCGACTGGGACGTCACCAACGACGACTACCGGCACTTCACGATCGACCTCAGCCACACGTCGACGGCCCGCACGAACGCCCTGGACATGATCGACCGCATGGGCGACCGCCTGGGGCACGTGCACCTCGCCGACGGCCGGGGCTCGGCCAAGGACGAGCACCTGGTGCCCGGCCGCGGCACCCAGCCCTGCGCCGAGCTGCTGGACCACCTGACCCTGTCCGGCTTCGACGGCCATGTCGTCATCGAGGTCAACACCCGGCGGGCCATGTCCGGCGCCGAGCGCGAGGCCGACCTCGCCGAGGCCCTGGCCTTCACCCGCAAGCACCTGGCGTCGGCGGCGAGGATGCCCCGGCGATGAACGAGACCCCGGCCATGAGCGAGACGCCCGCCACCGGTGAGCCGACGGCCCGCAGAAGGGGCCGCCCGCCGCGCGCCGAGTCCGCCGACACCCGCGACCGCATCCTGACCGCGGCCCGCGAGGAGTTCTCCGAGCGCGGCTACGAGAAGACCTCCGTACGCGGGATCGCCAAGGCGGCAGGGGTCGACCCGGCGCTCGTCCACCACTACTTCGGGACCAAGGAGCAGGTGTTCGAGGCGGCCATCGAGGTCGCCTTCGCACCCGCGCTGAACGCGCCGAACGCGGTGGCCGACGGCCCCCTGGAGGGGGTGGGGGAGCGGCTGACCCGCTTCGTCTTCGGTGTCTGGGACAACCCCACGACCCGTACGCCCCTCCTCGCGATCCTCCGGTCCGCCGTGAACAACGAGACCGCCGCCGCCGTCTTCCGCCGCCTCGTCGCCTCCCAGCTGCTGCGCCGTATCGCCGCCCAGGTGGACCTGCCGGACCCGGAGCTGCGGGCCGAGCTGGCGGCCGCGCAGCTGGTCGGCACGGCGATGATGCGCTACGTGATCAAGCTGGAGCCGCTGGCGTCCGCGGATCTGGAGCAGATCATCGCCCGGGTCGCCCCCGTCGTCCAGGGGCATCTGACGCACCCCTGAGCGCGCCTTGCCGGGCGGGAGGGCACCGCTGCCCGCACCCGGCGATCCATGGGACACGTGTCCCGCATTCCGGACAGCCGTGTCCAGCCTTTGGAGCACCGGCGTACGCTCGGAGACAGTCAGAAATCTCTGGCAGTAGGTCTTCGAAGGAGCGAGCGACGATGCCCGAGCTGAGGTCCCGCACAGTCACCCACGGCCGCAACATGGCGGGCGCCCGCGCCCTGATGCGCGCCTCCGGTGTACCCGGTGCGGACATCGGCCGGAAGCCGGTCATCGCGGTCGCGAACTCCTTCACCGAGTTCGTGCCGGGCCACACCCATCTGCAGCCGGTCGGCCGGATCGTCAGCGAGGCGATCAAGGAGGCGGGCGGCATCCCGCGCGAGTTCAACACGATCGCCGTGGACGACGGCATCGCGATGGGCCACGGCGGCATGCTGTACAGCCTCCCCTCCCGCGACCTGATCGCTGACTCGGTGGAGTACATGGTCGAGGCGCACTGCGCCGACGCCATGGTCTGCATCTCCAACTGCGACAAGATCACCCCGGGCATGCTGCTGGCGGCCCTGCGCCTGAACATCCCCACGGTGTTCGTCTCCGGCGGCCCCATGGAGGCCGGCCGCGCCACCCTGGTCGACGGCACGGTCCGCACGCTCGACCTGGTCGACGCGATCTCCGACGCCGTCAACGACAAGATCTCCGACGAGGACATCCTCCGTATCGAGGAGAACGCCTGCCCGACCTGCGGCAGCTGTTCCGGCATGTTCACGGCCAACTCCATGAACTGCCTGACCGAGGCGATCGGCCTGTCCCTGCCCGGCAACGGCTCCGTCCTCGCCACCCACACCGCGCGCAAGCAGCTCTACGTCGACGCGGCCCGCACGGTCATGGACGTCACCCGCCGCTACTACGAGCAGGACGACGAGTCGGTCCTCCCGCTCAACATCGCGACCTTCCAGGCCTTCGAGAACGCCATGGCCCTGGACATCGCGATGGGCGGCTCCACGAACACGATCCTGCACCTGCTGGCCGCCGCCCAGGAAGCGGGCGTCCCCTTCGGTCTGGAGGAGATCGACGCCGTCTCGCGCCGCGTCCCGTGCCTGGCGAAGGTCGCCCCGAACGTGGCGAAGAACCGCACGTACTACATGGAGGACGTGCACCGCGCCGGCGGCATCCCCGCCCTCCTCGGTGAACTGCACCGCGCGGGCCTGCTCAACGAGGACGTCCACGCCGTCCACAGCCCGTCCCTGGCCGACTGGCTGAAGACCTGGGACGTCCGCGGCGGCTCCCCGTCCGCCGAGGCGGTGGAGCTGTGGCACGCGGCTCCCGGCTGCGTCCGTTCCGCCGAGGCCTTCTCCCAGTCCGAGCGCTGGGAGGCGCTGGACGAGGACGCGGAGGGCGGCTGCATCCGCAGCGTCGAGCACGCCTACTCGAAGGACGGCGGTCTGGCCGTCCTGAAGGGCAATCTGGCGGTCGACGGCTGCGTGGTCAAGACGGCCGGCGTCGACGAGTCGATCTGGACCTTCGAGGGCCCGGCGGTCGTCTGCGAGTCCCAGGAGGAGGCCGTCCAGCGGATCCTCACCCAGGAGGTCAAGGACGGCGACGTCGTCGTCATCCGCTACGAGGGCCCCAGGGGCGGCCCCGGCATGCAGGAGATGCTCTACCCGACCTCGTACCTGAAGGGCCGCGGCCTCGGCAAGACCTGCGCGCTGATCACCGACGGCCGCTTCTCCGGCGGCACCTCCGGCCTCTCCATCGGCCACGCCTCCCCGGAGGCGGCCTCCGGCGGCACCATCGCCCTGGTCCGGGACGGCGACCGCATCCGCATCGACATCCCGAACCGCACGATCGAGCTGCTGGTCGACGAGGCGGAACTGTCCCGCCGCGAGCAGGCCCTGAACGGCGTCTACGCCCCCGGTAACCGCGACCGCAAGGTCTCCGCCGCCCTCCGCGCCTACGCGGCGATGGCCACCAGCGCCGACAAGGGCGCGGTGCGTGACGTGACGAAGCTGGGCTGAGAGTCGTACGACCCCAGGGGGCCGCCTCCACCGGGGGCGGCCCCTTCGCGCGTCACCAACCGGACGGATCGCGCGCGGCCATGGCGAAGACGGTTCCGTCGGGGGCGGCGGCGTAGACGCGGTGGTCGTCGAGGACGGGGGTGGGAGGCGCGCCCATGACCTTCGCCGACTCGGCGCCGAGACGCGCGGAAGTCTGTCCCACGAGAGCCCCCTTACGGGCGTCCACGGCGAGGAGGCGTCCGTCGCCCGCGGTGAAGTACACGTACCTGCCGTCCGCGACCGGTGCCGAACCGCGGCTCACCGAGGTCTCCACGCGCCACAGCCGCTTCCGCGCGCCCATGTCCACGGCTTCCAGAGAGCCACCGGCAGCGAGGAGGTACACGATGTCCCCCCGCACGGCGGCCTGTGCGGCCTCGCTCGCCACAGGCAGCGTCACACGGCGTGCCGACCGGGTCGCGGGCGTGTAGCGCACGACGGCCTTCGTCTCCCCGTAGACACTCCCGACGGAGAGGAAGAATACGGAGCCGTCCCCCGTGCCGACCGGCTCGAGCATCCCTTCCAGCCGGGCCTGCCACCGTACGTCACCGCTTCGCGGGTCCACAGCGGCGACCCGTGTGCTCGATCCGTCGGCCGACGTGCTCGTCGCGTATGCCAGCGGGTCACCGGGAAACACGACGAGGGACGGCCTGCCCTGGCCGGCGATACGGTGGCTCCATGTGGTGTCGCCCGAGGCACTGTCGACGCCGGTGACCTTTCCGTCGGCTTCCGTGAGCAGGGCCGTCCGGTCGGTGTACCGGACCTCCGTGCCCGGGGCCAGACGCCGCTTCCAGACCTCGGTGCCCGAGCCCGGGGCGAGCGCCGCGAGCCGCGATCCGCCGTTGGTGTAGGGCTGCACGAGCGCGGCCGAGACGACCGGCGGTCCGCCGGCGGACTTGGTGGCGAGCGTGCGGCGCCACAGCAGTTTTCCGTCGGTGGGGGAGAGGGCGAAGACCATGCCGGGCTGTGCGCACACCAACTTCCCCGCCCCGTACGAACATTGCGGCATGCCTGGTGCCCCGGGCGCCGGCTTGACGGCCCAGGAACTGAACGACGCCTCCTTGGTGCGGGGCTGCGTGCCGCCCGGTGCGGGATCGTCACGCCCGGCCAGTTGAACCGAGGCCAGCGCGGCGACCACGACGAGACCGAGCGCCCCGGCGCCCACGGCCACCCTCCGGCCGACGCGCCCCTCGGCCGACGGCGCGGGCTGTTCGGCAGGAGACTTCGGAACCGCACCCTCACCCGACCGCTGCGCCGGTATGAACGCCTGCGTGTCGTACGAGGCCGCCACCGACCGCAGTTCCCGCATGAGTTCGTCGGGAGTGGGCCGGTCCTCCGGCTCCTTGGCGAGGCACCGCCGCACCAGCGGAACGAGGTTGTCCGGTACGCCGGTGAGGTCCGGCTCGTCATGCACGACCTGGTAGGCCACGACGTACGGGCTGTCGGAGTCGAACGGCCCGCGCCCGGTCGCCGCGTGCACCATCACGGACCCGAGCGCGAAGATGTCGGCGGCGGGCCCCACCTCGCGCGGTCGCCGGAACTGCTCGGGCGCCATGAAGGGGGGCGTGCCGATCAACTTTCCGGTTTCCGTGCGCAGTTCGCTGTCCTTCGGCCGGGAGATGCCGAAGTCGATGACCTTCGGCCCGTCGTCGGCGAGCAGGACATTGCTCGGCTTGAGGTCCCGGTGCACGACCCCGACCCGGTGGATGTCGCGCAGCGCCTCGGCGAGCCCCGCCATCAGCCGGCGCACCTGAGCCGGCTCCATCGACCCGTTCCGCTTCACCTCGTCGGCAAGGGTCGGACCCGGAATGTACAGCGTGGCCATCCAGGGCCGTCCGGCATCGGGATCGGCGTCGACGACGGGCGCGGTGAAGGCCCCGCTCACCTTGCGAGCGGCGGCCACCTCCTGCCGGAAACGGCCTCTGAACTCGGGATCCCTGGCGAACTCGGCATGTACGACCTTCACCGCGAGTTTCATCCCCGAGGTGCTGCGGGCCAGGTGGACCACGCCCATGCCACCCGACCCCAGGCGTGACTCCAGGCGGTAGTGACCGGCGTACTCGGGAAGTTCCGCTTCCGCGCCCGCTCCCGTGTTCCTGCGTGGCGTCATGCGACCCCCCCGTGCTGTTCGACCGCGCGCGCGACGCACGGAGCCTAGTCGATGACTCGTGCGAGACAGAGGCGGCTTGCTAGCCTGCGCGCGCGAGTCGCGCACAGGTGTTGCGCGGCTCCTTTCCTGGGAATCGACGCAACCCCATGACGGTCATGGGGTGAACGGGGGGCTTTCATGTCCATGGACAGCGCCGAAGAGGCCACCGCAACATCGCTGCGCTACTACTCCGTCGCGCCGGGCGTCCGCCTGAACGTCCGCAGCGGCCCCGGCACCAGCTACAACATCGTCCGCGTCCTGGCCGTGGGGGCGAAGGTCCCGGTCTTCTGCCAGACGCCCGGGACCACGGTGAGCGGCCCGTACGGCACGACGAACGTCTGGGACAACGTCAACAACGGCGAGTACGTGTCCGACGCCTACGTCCAGACCGGGAGCGACGGCTACATCGCCCCGCGCTGCGGCTGACCCCACCGGGAGCCCGCCTCCGCCCGGCGCCATAATCGTTCCGTGAGCGACGAAACCGGCACCCCGGACACCCCGGCGGGCTCCCCTGAGGGCACGGCCCCGGGCGGTGGCCCGCGTCCCGAGCCCCTCCGCTTCTTCGGCACCACCTGGGTGGACCACGACCACGGCTACGCGGCCCGCCGCGCCGGTGTCGCCGTCGGCTCGCTCGCCGCGGCCGTCGCCTCCTGCCTGGTCCTCCGCTTCGCCTACCAGGGCATCCAGATTGCCGACACCGGTTCCTTCGTGACCGTACTGATCATCGCCATGTTCGCCATCTGCAGCGCGCTCGCCTTCCGCAACACCTGGGACGGCTTCGGCAAGCGGCACGACCCGCAGCGCCAGGCGTCCCTGCGCGGCCTGCTCGCCATCGGCTTCGTCGGCTCCCTCCTCGCCTACTTCTTCCGTTCCCTCACCGAGGCGCCCGGCGAGAAGCTGCACCGCGAGGAGTACGAGACGGCCCGCGAGGAGTACGAGCGCCGCGCCTCCCGGCGTACCGGCAACCCCTCGAAGAAGAAGCGCCGCCACTGACGCCCGCACCGGCCGGTCGTGGCCCATCCGCCCATCCGGGCCGGTCCCGGCTCGGTCGGTAGTACCGGCAGTACCGGCCCGTGATCGCCGTGGCCCACTCCGGCTGCCGGGTCGCGCCCTCCGGCCGAACTCCGCCATGCCCATCTCGCCACCATCGGCAGCCACTCGGCGTTCCTCCTCACGCCCGCCGAGCGCAGGACCGCCTTCCTCGAAGAGGAGCGCGCCCACCTGCTGAAGGTCTTCCCGGACGGCGTCGTCGAGGAGACCTTCGACGTGCTCCTCCTCGTCGCCACCAAGCCCTGACCCAGGGCTGCCGCACAGACAGGACGGCGGTGGTCGGGCGCGGACGGCAAGCCAGCCGCCCTCCCGGCCGCCGCTTTCCCCTGCCACCGCCCGTGCTTTCCATGTCAGCGCCCTTGACGCCGGAGCCTGCCGGGCCAATTATTCATCGCATGATGAATTATGCCGTCCAGGCCGACGACCTCACCGTCGTCCGTGGCCCCCGCACCGTCCTGCACCACCTCCGCTTCACCGTCCCCCGCGGCCAGATCACCGGCCTTCTCGGCCCCTCCGGCTGCGGCAAATCCACCCTCATGCGCTCCATCGTCGGCACCCAGGCCAAGGTCACCGGCACCCTGAACGTCCTCGGTCACCCGGCCGGCCACCCCGGCCTGCGCAGCCGTATCGGCTACGTCACCCAAGCCCCCTCCGTCTACGACGACCTGACCGTCCGCCAGAACCTGGAGTACTTCTCCGCGATCCTCGACCCCGGCCGCACGGCCGCCGAACGCCGCCACGGAGTCGACCGGGCCCTCGCCGACGTCGACCTCACCAGCCACGCCGACGCCCTCGCCGGCAACCTCTCCGGCGGCCAGCGAGGCCGGGTCTCCCTGGCCGTGGCCCTGCTCGGCACCCCCGAACTCCTCGTCCTGGACGAACCCACCGTCGGCCTCGACCCCGTCCTGCGCCGCGACCTGTGGACCCTCTTCCACGACATCGCCGCCACCCGCGGCGCCACCCTCCTCGTCTCCTCCCACGTCATGGACGAGGCCGAGCGCTGCCACCGCCTCCTCCTCATGCGCGAGGGCGAGATCCTCGCCGACGACACCCCCGACGCCCTGCGGACGCGCACCGGCACCGACAGCGTCGAGGCCGCATTCCTCCGCCTCGTCGACGAAGCCGCCGCCGCACCTCGCACCCAGGACACGACCCGCACCCAGGAGACGACCCGATGAGCACGACCGCCCCCGCCACCCCCACCAGCGCGCTCAGCACCTCACGCACCACCGCCACCGCCGCCCGGGTCCTGCGCCAGCTCGGGCACGACCCGCGCACCATCGCGCTGATGCTCCTCATCCCGTGCCTGATGCTGATCCTGCTGCGCTACGTCTTCGACGCCAGTCCCCGCACCTTCGACACCATCGGCGCCTCCCTGCTCGGCATCTTCCCGCTGATCACCATGTTCCTGGTCACCTCCATCGCCACCCTGCGCGAACGCACCTCCGGCACCCTGGAACGCCTCCTCGCCATGCCCCTCGGCAAGGCCGACCTCATCGCCGGCTACGCCCTCGCCTTCGGCGCACTCGCCATCGTCCAGTCCGCCCTCGCCACCGGACTCGCCGTGTGGCTGCTCGGCCTGGACGTCACCGGCTCACCCTGGCTGCTCCTCCTCGTCGCCCTCCTCGACGCCCTGCTCGGCACGGCCCTCGGTCTCTTCGTCTCGGCCTTCGCGGCCTCGGAATTCCAGGCGGTCCAGTTCATGCCCGCGGTGATCTTTCCCCAGCTCCTCCTCTGCGGCCTGTTCACACCCCGGTCCGACATGCACCCCGCTCTCACCGCCATCTCCGACGTCCTGCCGATGTCGTACGCCGTCGACGGCATGAACCAGGTCCTGCACCACACCGACATGACGGCCACCTTCCTGAGGGACGTCCTGATCGTGGCGGGCTGCGCGGTACTGGTGCTGGGGCTGGGAGCGGCGACGCTGAGGCGACGGACGGCCTAGGCGTGCCGCAGCCGCGCCCACCCCGCCCACCCGCACACGTCGTTCCACCTGCCGGACAAACAGACCGCGCATCTCAAGCCCGGTGCCAGACTGAGCCCCATGAGCCAGAAAGTCGCAGTCCTCGGCACCGGCAAGATCGGCGAAGCCCTGCTCAGCGGAATGATCCGGGCCGGCTGGGCCCCCGCCGACCTCCTGGTCACCGCACGCCGCCCCGAACGCGCCGAAGAACTCCGAGCCCGCTACGGAGTCACCCCGGTCAGCAACACCGAGGCCGCCAAGACCGCCGACACCCTCATCCTCACGGTCAAGCCGCAGGACATGGGCACCCTCCTGGACGAGCTGGCCCCGCATGTCCCCGCCGACCGCCTGGTCATCAGCGGCGCCGCCGGTATCCCCACCTCCTTCTTCGAGGAGCGCCTGGCCTCAGGCACCCCGGTCGTCCGCGTCATGACCAACACCCCGGCTCTCGTCGACGAGGCCATGTCGGTCATCTCCGCCGGCAGCCACGCCACCGAACAGCACCTCGCCCACGCAGAGGAGATCTTCGGTGGCGTCGGCAAGACCCTCCGCGTCCCCGAGAGCCAGCAGGACGCCTGCACCGCCCTGTCCGGCTCCGGCCCCGCGTACTTCTTCTACCTGGTCGAGGCCATGACCGACGCCGGCATCCTGCTCGGCCTGCCCCGCGACAAGGCCCACGACCTCATCGTCCAGTCCGCCATCGGCGCCGCCGTGATGCTCCGCGACAGCGGCGAGCACCCCGTCAAGCTCCGCGAGAACGTCACCTCCCCGGCCGGCACGACGATCAACGCCATCCGGGAACTGGAGAACCACGGCGTACGAGCCGCCCTCATCGCGGCCCTCGAAGCCGCGCGCGACCGCAGCCGCGAACTCGCCTCCGGCAAGAAGGACTGACCCGGCGCCGGGGGCGACGGCTCACCGGCAGCCACCCGCCCCCGCACGCACGAGTCCACGCGGGCAAAGCCAGCCGGCCCTAACGGCCGGCCGTACTCAACGCCGTCTCGGACACCGGCGGCAACAACCCGATCGCCCGGTAGGCCGCATCGACGGTCGGCCGGGCCATCGCCCTCGCCTTCTCCGCACCATCCCGCAGCACCCCCTCCACATAGGCAGGATCCGTGCACAGCTCCCTGTGCCTGGCCTGCACGGGCCTGAGGACCTCCACCACGGCCTCAGCGGTGTCCTTCTTCAAAGCGCCGTACGACTCGTAAACGCCCGCCAGTGACTCAGGGTTCCCGCCCGTGCACGCAGCGAGAATCTCCAGCAGGTTCGCGACCCCCGGCCGCCCCTCCCGGTCGTACTCCACATCCCGCCCGCTGTCGGTGACGGCCCGCATGACCTTCTTCCGCACCGCGTCCGGCTCGTCGAGCAGATAGACGACCCCCAGACCCGAGTCGTCCGACTTCCCCATCTTCGACGTCGGGTTCTGCAGATTCATCACCCGTGCCGCGACCCCCGGACGCGTCGCCTTGGGCACCACGAACGTGTGCCCGTACCGCTGGTTGAACCGCACCGCCAGATCCCGCGCCAGCTCCACGTGCTGCACCTGGTCGTCCCCGACCGGCACCTCGTCCGTGCCGTACCCCAGGATGTCCGCCGCCATCAGCACCGGATACGTCAGCAGCGACAGCCGCACCGTCCCGCCCCGCTCCCGCACCTTCGCGGTCTTCTCCTTGTACTGGATCATCCGCCGCATCTCACCGTCGGCCGCCACGCACTCCAGCAGGTACGACAGCCTCGTGTGCTCGTCGACATGGCTCTGCAGGAAGACCGTGCACACCTCGGGATCGAGCCCGGCCGCCAGCATCAACGTCGCCGTCTGCCGACTGAGCCTGAGCAGCCGCGCCGGATCCTGGTCCACGGTAAGCGCGTGCAGATCCACGACGCAGAACAACGAGTCGGCCCGGTGCTGGTCCGTCTGCGCCCAGCGGCGCATGGCTCCCAGGTAGTTGCCCAGCGTCAGGTGCCCGGTCGGCTGAATCCCACTGAAGACCCGCGTCATCTCCACTCCACCTCCTGATCGAGACCGCCGTTCCTGCGGCCGGCCCCCGGAGTCCTGGAGGAGATACGAGAACGGCCGCCGAAGCGGCGGCCGTTGGATGCATACGTGAGTACGGCCGCCGTCAGGCGGCCCACCAAAGCTGGGTACACGTACGCGTGGTCATGTCGCCCAGAGTACGCCTCCGGGGTGCTCCCCGCACAAGAGTTGACACACCTCACGCCGGTCCGTAGGGTTCTCCGGGTTGTCCGACGTGAGCGCCGACCTCGGTCGGTCCCCGGGCAGCCACTCCGCAAGTACCAACCAGCAATCGACGCTCCAGCGCCGACTGCTTCGGCGTGCGTATTTACGGAATGTGGAATCCGCGTTCGAAAGGGCGCCGCCCCCGATTAGCTCGGGAGCACGGAATCCGCTAAAGTCTCACTCGTCGGAACGGCCCAACGGCCGGGAAGACAAGCCCGCTGACTGGGAGTCAGACACCGAAAGGGTCTGATAGAGTCGGAACCGCCGGAAAGGGAAACGCGAGAGCGGGAACCTGGAAAGCACCGAGGAAATCGGATCGAGAGAAGATCTGATAGAGTCGGAAACACCGAAGGGA
>NZ_JBVJVY010000034.1:0-92865 GCF_055603265.1 Streptomyces sp. NPDC037288 | reverse complement strand
CCCCCCCCCCCCCCCCCCCCCCCCCCCCCCCCCCCCCCCCCCCCCCCCCCCCCCCCCCCCCCCCCCCCCCCCCCCCCCCCCCCCCCCCCCCCCCAACCCCCCCCCCCCCCCCCCCCCCCCCCCCCCCCCCCCCCCCCCCCCCCCCCCCCCCCCCCCCCCCCCCCCCCCCCCCCCCCCCCCCGCGCGTTGACGCCACACCAGGACACCCCGCCCCCACGGCATCCGCACCTTCCCCACCCGCGAGCTCCCCGCCTGCGCACATCCCCGACCCCGCCGTTCCCCCGCACTGTGACGTGTGGCACCATGCTGGCCACCCCACCGGCACAGCCCTCACAGGAGACACTCCTAGTGCAGCAATCCGCCGTTCCGGAGCTCGCCCACACCCACACCCGGCCCATCCACTGGGTCGCCACCGCCACAGCCGTCGCCGGCGTCGTGGCCCTCTCCTCCGTCGTACAGCCCGGATCGGCCACGGCCGCCCAGTCCGCCAGCGGCACACACACCCGATCCGCCCCCGCCGCCGTCGCACCACCCAGCGCCACGGGCGTGGACTTCCCGCTGCAGTGCGGCCCCGTCAAGGCCGTAGTCGCCAAGAAGGCCACCGGAGACCTCGACGGCGACGGCAAACCGGAAACCGTCGCCGTCGTGCACTGCGACTCCGCGATGGGCACCCCACCCGACGGCGTCTACGTCCTCACCCGCTCCACCGACGACGGCACACCACGCATCGTCGCCACCCTCGTCGACCCCAGGGACCGGCTCACCGTCACCGACTTCTCCGTGCGCACACGGACAGTCGGCGCCACTCTCCTCGGTTACTCCTCCGACGCCGTCCCCAACTGCTGCCCCGACCTGAGGACCCCGGTCAAATGGCACTGGAACGGCAGCGCGTTCGTCCGCTCCACCCCCGCCGACGCCGACAGCGTCTGACGCCGGGCCCGACCCGGACTCACTCCGCGTCGGGCCCGTACACCTCGACCTTGTCCAGAACCCGGCGCACATGGATGCACTCGCCGGGACACTCCCTCGCCGAATCCACCACGTCCACCAGCAGTGGCAGCGGCACCGGCACCGTCGCCCCCGCGGCCTGCAGCAGCTCCTGGTCCGCGCCCTTCACATAGGCCAGCCCGTCGATGTCCAGCTCGAACACCTCAGGGGCGTACTGGGCGCAGATCCCGTCACCGGTACACAGATCCTGATCGATCCAGACCTCCAGCGCCTCCCCGCCCGGGGCCTCCTGCTGCACGGTCACCTCTCCTGCCGTCGATTCGCCGGCGGAACCGGCACCGCACGGGCCAGCCGGGTCCGCACCAGCGGCTGTTGAACACCCCCGACCCTACCTCCGCCCGCATTCCACCCACGCTCCACCGCCACGGGTTTCCCTCACCACCCCCTCGGGTACCAGCGCCCGACCAGAACAACGGCGTCCCCGCCCCGGCACCCGCCAATTCCAGCCGGGCCGACCGTGACACCGCCCGACCAAACCGTCGCTCTGCGTAACGATCGTACGAGCGCCCCGAGTGCTGCCCGCGAACAGGCCCACCAGCCCGACCGGACAACTCCAGCCAGTCCTGAAGGGTTTTGACCACGCAATGCCCGGAACAAGCTGCTTCCTCATCACGTTGAGTGGGTATCCCCTCCGTGCGAGGGAGAGCGCACCGGGTGACCGACGACACACCTTGACAGTCTTGGTGATCTAGGGGTTTCAATCGACACCCACCCAGGTAGGGTCTGGAAGCGTCCAGCTCCCCTTGGAGGAGGTGAGGACCGTGGCAGCCCACGACGACGACATGAACCGCGGCATCCGCCCGGGACGAGGGTCCGACGACCCGGCCGGGCAGATCGCCTACCTTGAGCAGGAGATCGCCGTCCTGCGACGCAAGCTCGCCGACTCTCCGCGACACACGAGGATTCTCGAAGAGCGGATCGTCGAGCTGCAGACCAACCTGGCCGGCGTGTCCGCCCAGAACGAACGGCTGGCCAACACCCTCCGCGAGGCCCGCGACCAGATCGTGGCCCTCAAGGAAGAGGTCGACCGGCTCGCCCAGCCGCCCGCCGGCTTCGGTGTCTTCCTGCAGGCCAACGAGGACGGCACCGCAGACATCTTCACCGGCGGCCGCAAGCTCCGCGTGAACGTCAGCCCGAGCGTCGATCTCGACGATCTCAGGCGCGGCCAGGAAGTCATGCTCAACGAGGCGCTCAACGTGGTCGAGGCCATGGAGTACGAGCGCGTCGGCGACATCGTCACCCTCAAGGAAATCCTCGAGGACGGCGAACGCGCCCTCGTACTGGGCCACACCGACGAGGAACGGGTGGTACGGCTCGCCGAGCCGCTGCTGGACGTCACCATCCGCCCCGGCGACGCCCTCCTGCTCGAACCCCGCTCCGGCTACGTCTACGAGGTCGTCCCCAAGAGCGAGGTCGAAGAACTCGTCCTCGAAGAAGTCCCCGACATCGGCTACGAACAGATCGGCGGCCTCGGCAACCAGATCGAAGCCATCCGCGACGCCGTCGAGCTGCCGTACCTCTACCCCGACCTCTTCAAGGAACACGAGCTGCGCCCGCCCAAGGGCGTCCTGCTCTACGGCCCCCCCGGCTGCGGAAAGACACTCATCGCCAAGGCCGTCGCGAACTCGCTGGCCAAAAAGGTCGCCGAGGTCACCGGCCAGGCCGCCGGCAAGAGCTTCTTCCTCAACATCAAGGGCCCCGAGCTGCTCAACAAGTACGTCGGCGAGACCGAGCGGCAGATCCGCCTCGTCTTCCAGCGAGCCCGTGAGAAGGCCAGCGAGGGTACCCCCGTCATCGTCTTCTTCGACGAGATGGAATCCCTCTTCCGCACCCGCGGCTCCGGCGTCAGCTCCGACGTGGAGAACACCATCGTCCCCCAGCTGCTCGCCGAGATCGACGGCGTGGAAGGCCTGCAGAACGTGGTCGTCATCGGCGCCTCCAACCGCGAGGACATGATCGACCCCGCCATCCTGCGCCCCGGCCGCCTCGACGTGAAGATCAAGATCGAGCGCCCCGACGCCGAAGCCGCCAAGGACATCTTCGGCAAGTACCTCACCGAACGCCTCCCGCTGCACGCCGACGACCTCGGCGAGCACGGCGGCGACAAGACCAGTACCGTCCAGAGCATGATCCAGACGGCGGTCGAGCAGATGTACGCCGAATCCGAGGAAAACCGCTTCCTGGAAGTCACCTACGCCAACGGCGACAAGGAAGTCCTCTACTTCAAGGACTTCAACTCCGGCGCCATGATCGAGAACATCGTCGGACGCGCCAAAAAGATGGCGATCAAGGACTTCCTCGAAAAGACCCAGAAGGGCCTCCGCGTCTCCCACCTCCTCCAGGCCTGCGTGGACGAGTTCAAGGAGAACGAAGACCTTCCCAACACCACCAACCCCGACGACTGGGCCCGCATCTCCGGAAAGAAGGGCGAACGGATCGTCTACATCCGCACCCTCATCACCGGAAAGCAGGGCGCGGACACCGGACGCTCCATCGACACGGTGGCGAACACCGGTCAGTACCTGTAGCAGCAGGGCGGCTGCGGGTGCCCTCACCGGGTACCCGCAGCCGACTGTTTTTCTGGCCACGACCGGAGCAGGCAATGACGCAAATGATCTCCCCACCAGCGCAAAGGCGTTCTAGGCTCGTTCCTACCGCCGAGTCGCGCAGTGCGGGGACGGGCACCGCACACGCACCGGAGCGCCAGCGGTACGTGAGCGGCGCCCAAGACCGAGGGTGCCGCCGGGCAAGGAGGGCCGCATGACCGTACGGCGAGTAATGGGCATCGAGACGGAGTACGGGATCTCCGTCCCCGGCCACCCCAACGCCAATGCCATGCTCACCTCATCCCAGATCGTCAACGCCTACGCGGCGGCGATGCACCGGGCCCGCCGGGCCCGCTGGGACTTCGAGGAGGAAAACCCGCTGCGAGACGCGCGAGGCTTCGACCTCGCCCGGGAGGCCGCCGACGCCAGCCAGCTCACCGACGAGGACATCGGCCTCGCCAACGTCATCCTCACCAACGGCGCACGGCTCTACGTCGACCACGCCCACCCGGAGTACAGCGCCCCGGAGGTCACCAATCCGCGCGACGCCGTCCTGTGGGACAAGGCCGGCGAACGCATCATGGCGGAGGCGGCGGAGCGGGCGGCCCAGCTCCCCGGTGCCCAGCCCATCCACCTCTACAAGAACAACACCGACAACAAGGGCGCCAGCTACGGCACACACGAGAACTACCTGATGAAGCGGGAAACCCCCTTCTCGGACATCGTGCGCCACCTCACCCCCTTCTTCGTCTCCCGCCAGGTCGTCACCGGTGCCGGCCGCGTCGGCATCGGCCAGGACGGCCACGAGCACGGCTTCCAGCTCAGCCAGCGCGCCGACTACTTCGAAGTCGAGGTCGGCCTCGAGACGACCCTGAAGCGCCCCATCATCAACACCCGGGACGAACCGCACGCCGACGCGGAGAAGTACCGCCGCCTCCACGTGATCATCGGCGACGCGAACCTCTCCGAGATCTCGACGTACCTGAAGCTCGGCACCACCGCCCTGGTCCTGTCCATGATCGAGGACGGCTTCATCGCGGTGGACCTGGCCGTGGACCAGCCCGTACGGACCCTGCACCAGGTCTCGCACGACCCGTCACTGAAGCGACTGATCACGCTGCGCAGCGGCCGGACGCTGACTGCCGTCCAGCTCCAGATGGAGTACTACGAGCTGTCACGCAAGTACGTCGAGGAGCGCTACGGCGCCGACGCCGACGAACAGACGAAGGACGTCCTCAGCCGCTGGGAGGACACCCTCACCCGGCTGGAAAACGACCCCATGAGCCTCGCCGGCGAACTCGACTGGGTCGCCAAACGCGAACTCATGGAGGGCTACCGCCGCCGCGACGGCCTCGACTGGGACGCCGCCCGCCTCCACCTCGTCGACCTCCAGTACGCCGACGTGCGCGCCGAGAAGGGCCTCTACAACCGCCTGGCGGCCCGCGGCCGCGTCAAGCGCCTCCTGGACGAGTCCGAGGTCGACAAGGCCCGTACGAAGCCGCCGGAGGACACCCGCGCCTACTTCCGCGGCCGCTGCCTGGAGCAGTACGCCGACGACGTGGCCGCGGCCAGCTGGGACTCGGTCATCTTCGACCTTCCCGGCCGGGACTCGCTGCAACGCGTGCCAACCCTGGAACCGCTACGCGGAACGCGAAATCACGTCAAGGAGCTGCTGGACCGCTGCCGCACGGCGGAAGACCTGGTCAGGGTCCTGTCAGGCGGCTGAGCGGGCCGGCGGGGTACTCGGCCCCGACCCGGGCGGAACAGGGTGGAAATCCCCCCGCCCGGGAATCATCGAGGTGGCCCCCGCACGTTGTGGAAACTGCGGGGCCGATGTCGGACCCGGCTTGTAGGGTCTGATCATCACCGATCGGCAGGCGAACTGAGCGGGGTGAGGGTTATGGCAACCAAGGACACCGGCGGCGGCCAGCAGAAGGCGACGCGGTCCACCGAGGAGGTCGAGGAGCAGGCGCAGGACGCGCAGGCTTCGGAGGACCTCAAGGAGCGGCACGAGAAGCTGAGCGACGACGTGGACTCCGTGCTGGACGAAATCGATGACGTACTCGAGGAGAACGCCGAGGATTTCGTGCGCTCATTCGTGCAGAAAGGCGGGGAGTAGGGGCGAGCTGGTCGCCTGACCTTCGAAATGAAGGGTGCGGGGGATTCGGGTGGTTGAGGAGCCGAACGCGAAGGAATGCAGGAAATGCGGGCGCGACCTGCCTCTTGCGGCCTTCGCGCGGGACGGGAATCGGCGTGATGGCCTCCAGGTGCACTGCCGGGAGTGCGTGGCGAAGTACAGCGCCGCGCACTCCCGGCGTCACCGGGAGGCCATCGGGAAGCCGGTCCGGGAGAAGGTGGATTTTCCGGTCGGACACAAGCTCTGTCGGAGCTGTGGCCAGGTGAAGCCGCACAGCGCATGGCATCGCAACGCGACCGCTTCCGATGGGCTGTCGACGCGATGCAGGGCGTGCCGGGCTGCGCTCGGACGAGAGGACCATCTGAGGCGCAAGTACGGCCTCACCAAAGCCGAACGCGACGAGTTGATCGCCTCCCAAGGGGGCGTCTGCTGTATATGCCTGTCGGCTCCGCCGGCACATGTGGATCACTGCCATGAGACGGGTAGTGTCCGTGGCGTACTGTGCTTCAGCTGCAACGCCGCACTGGGGCAGTTCAAGGATCAGCCCGAGGTCATAAGGCGGGCTGCTGCATACGTGGAAGGAAACGCGTGGAAGCCAACACTCGTAGCACCGGGCGTCTACCAGCTGCCTTCCTGACGCCAGGGTCCTCCTCCTTCATGGACTTCCTCTCCGAGCACCAGCCCGAGCTGCTGCCCGGCAACCGGCAGCTGCCGCCCACCCAGGGGGTGATCGAGGCGCCGCACGGGACGACCATCGTGGCCGTGACCTTCCCGGGGGGCGTGGTGCTCGCCGGTGACCGTCGGGCCACCATGGGCAACATCATCGCCCAGCGGGACATCGAGAAGGTGTTCCCGGCGGACGAGTACTCGGCCGTCGGTATCGCCGGCACCGCCGGTCTCGCCGTGGAGATGGTCAAGCTCTTCCAGCTGGAGCTGGAGCACTTCGAGAAGGTCGAGGGCGCGCAGCTGTCGCTGGAGGGCAAGGCGAACCGGCTGTCGACGATGATCCGGTCGAACCTGGGCATGGCCATGCAGGGCCTGGCGGTCGTGCCGCTCTTCGCCGGGTACGACCTGGACCGCGAGCGGGGGCGGATCTTCTCCTACGACGTCACGGGTGGCCGCAGCGAGGAGCACAACTTCGCGGCGACCGGCTCCGGCTCGATCTTCGCGCGTGGTGCGATGAAGAAGCTGTTCCGTGACGACCTGTCCGAGGAGCAGGCGACCACGCTGGTGGTGCAGGCTCTCTATGACGCGGCTGACGACGACTCGGCGACCGGTGGTCCCGATGTCGCCCGCCGGATCTACCCGATCATCACCGTGATCACCGAGGACGGCTTCCGCCGGCTCACCGAGGACGAGTCGTCCGAGCTGGCCCGCGCGGTGCTCCAGCGCCGCCTGGAGGAGCCCGACGGTCCCAAGGCCGCCCTGCTCTGAGCGCGGGCCCGGTTCTTATCAAGGTGATCCAGTGACCATGACAGAAAGGGACGGATAACCGGTGTCGACGCCGTTCTATGTCTCACCCCAGCAGGCCATGGCCGACCGGGCGGAGTACGCCCGCAAGGGCATCGCCCGTGGCCGCAGTCTGGTGGTCATGCAGTACGCCGACGGCATCGTGTTCGTCGGCGAGAACCCGTCCCGGGCGCTGCACAAGTTCAGCGAGATCTATGACCGGATCGGGTTTGCCGCCGCCGGCAAGTACAACGAGTACGAGAACCTGCGGATCGGTGGTGTGCGTTACGCCGACCTGCGCGGTTACACCTATGACCGTGATGACGTGACCGCCCGTGGTCTCGCCAACGTCTACGCCCAGACACTGGGCACGATCTTCTCCTCGGCGGCCGAGAAGCCGTATGAGGTGGAGCTGGTCGTCGCCGAGGTGGGGGAGACCCCTGAGGGTGACCAGATCTATCGGCTGCCGCACGACGGTTCCATCGTGGACGAGCACGGCTCGGTCGCGGTGGGCGGTAATGCCGAGCAGATCAGCAGCTTCCTGGACCAGCGTCACCGTGACGGGATGAGCCTCGCCGAGGCGCTGAAGCTGGCCGTGCAGGCCTTGTCCCGGGACACCAACGGCAGTGAGCGGGAGATTCCCGCGGAGCGCCTTGAGGTGGCGGTGCTGGACCGTGCGCGTCCGCAGAAGCGGAAGTTCAGGCGGATTGTGGGCCGTCAGCTGTCGCGTCTGCTGGCGGCGGAGGGGGCGGCCACCGAAGCGGAGAGTGCCGAGGAGGACAGCTCCGAGGAGGAGTGACGCCCTTCGCTTGCCTGTCGTGTGTGCCCCGGCCCTTGTCCTGGTCGGGGCACACGGCGTTCCGGCACGGCAGCGGGAGGCCTAGGCAGCGCGTGGCGGGGCCGTGGAGCCGCGGATGACGAGGTGGACCGGGATGTCCCCGCTCTCGGGTTCCCGGCCGTCCAGGACGGCCAGGAGGGCTCGCATGCCGCGTTCTCCGAACAGTTCGGCGTCGAGTCGTACCGTCGTCAGTTCGGGGTCGATGGCGGTGGCGAGGCCGAGGTCGTCGACGCCGGTGACGGAGATGTCGTCGGGGATGCGCAGGCCGAGGCGGCGCAGGGCCTTGTAGGCGCCGGCGGCGAGTTTGTCGTCGTCGCAGACGACGGCGGTGGGCCGGGGTCCGGGTGTGGTGAGTGCGGTCTCGGTGGCGGCGAGGGCTCCCTCGATGGAGATGGGGGCTCGGGCAGTACGTACCTCGGTGCCCGGTACGGCCGCCATGCGTGCCGCCAGCTCACGCGCGCGTACCTCGAAGGTCCAGGAGGGCACGTCGGCGGCGAGGTGGAGGATGCGGCGGTGGCCGAGGCCGAGGAGGTGTTCGGTGACCTGGCGGACGCCGTCGGTGATGTCGAGGTTGACGGTTGCGGCGCCGAGGCTGCCTGTGGGGTCGCTGTCGAGCATGACCAGGGGCAGTTGGTCGCCGCGGATGGCGGTGAGGGCGTCGGCGGCCATGGAGGAGGCGATGACGCCGTCGAGGGCGGCTTGTGAGGAGGCGAAGGGGTCGCGGGCGGGGCCGATGCCTTCGGGGGAGGGGTAGAGGACCACGCCGAAGCCGTTTTCGGCGGCGACTCGCGCCGCGCCGGTGTAGACGCCGGCGAAGAATTCCGTGGTGAGGGCGGGGACGACCAGCAGGACGGTGCGGGTGTGGCCGAGGCGGAGGTTGCGGGCGGCGAGGTTGGGGCGGTAGCCGAGGTCGCGTGCGGCTTCGCGGACGCGTTCGGCGGTGGTTTCGGAGACGCGGCCGCGCCATTTGTCGCCGAGTACGAGGGAGACGGCGGCTTGGGAGACACCGGCCGCCTGGGCGACGTCCCGGCTGGTCGGGCGCGTGCTGGTGCGTGCCACCGTGGGCCTGCCTCTTTCGTCTGGACGTGTGAACAGCGCACATGGTACGTATGGAAGAAGGGGTTATACGTAAAACGTAGGGGCGTCGCGGCGTCCTGTCGAGGCGCTGGAGGGCAGCACATGGCCACGGGATATCTGGAGATACTCCGGGCGAGGCACGCGCTGCGGCTGCTCACCGGCACGCTGGTGGGCCGGCTGCCCAACGCGACGGCGGCGATCGCCCTGGTGCTGTTCGTCCGGGCCGAGGGTGGCACCTACAGCCTGGCCGGTGCCCTCGCTGCGGTCTACGGGGTGGCGAACGCCGTGGGCCAGCCGGTGCTGGGACGGCTGGTCGACCTGCACGGCCAGCCGCGTGTCCAGTTGCCGGCGGCCGTCCTGGCGGCGCTCTCGATGACGCTCTTCGCGTTCTGCGGCACCGATCCGTTGCCGCTCGCCTATGCGGCGGTGGCGGCGGCCGGTCTGTTCACGCCGCCGCTGGAAGGGGGACTGCGGGCCCTGTGGCCGTCGGTGCTGCGCGGGGAGGAGCGGGTGCACACGGCGTACGCCATGGACGCGATCGCGCAGGAGATCATGTTCACGGTCGGGCCGCTGCTGGTGACGCTGTGCGCGTCGCTGTGGGACGAGCGCGCCGCTCTGCTGGTGCTGAATCTCCTGGGGGTGCTGGGTGCGCTGTCGGTGGTGGTTTCGCCGCCTTCGCGCGCGTGGCGGTCGGCTCCGCGCGAGGCGCACTGGCTGGGTGCTCTGCGCTCGCCGGGGCTGCTGGCGCTGCTCGGTGCGTTTCTGTTCGTCGGTATCGCGCTGGGGTCGATCACGGTGGCGTCGGTGTCGTACGCGGACGGTCATGGTGGTGACGCGGTGTACGGCTGGATGATGGCGGGGCTGGGTCTGGGGGCGCTGGCCGGTGGCACGGTGTACGGGGCGCGTCAGTGGACCGGAGTGCCGGAGCGGCGACTGCGGGTGCTGGTGGCGCTTCTGGCGGTGTGTTATCTGCCGTTGACGCTGACGCCGGGTGCGGTGGCGATGGTGCTGCTCACGGTGGTCTCCGGAGTGTTCCTGGCGCCGTGTATCGCCTGTGCGTTCATCATCGTGGACCGGCATGCGCCGAGCGGGACGGTCACCGAGGCTTTCTCGTGGCTTGTGACGACGTTCACGGTGGGTGCTTCGGTGGGGACGGGGGTGGCGGGGCCGGTCGTCCAGGCCGGTGGCACGGTGTGGGGTTTCGCGGTTCCGGGCGCGGCGGGGGCGGTGTCGTTGCTGGTGCTGCTCGCCACGCGGCGGGTCCTCGCAGCTCCCGCGCGGGGCGGGGTCGTTGCGTCTTCATCGGAAACTGATCCAAATCGTGCTGTCGAACCCCGTTTCAGCTCAGGGGATCGGGCGTAATGTTCAGTCATGGACCGCCGCATTTTCGGGCTGGAGAACGAGTACGGCGTCACGTGCACGTTCAGGGGACAGCGGCGTCTGTCTCCTGACGAGGTGGCGCGGTACCTCTTCCGCCGTGTCGTGTCATGGGGCCGCAGCAGTAATGTCTTTCTGCGAAACGGCGCCCGGCTGTATCTCGACGTGGGCTCACATCCGGAATACGCGACACCCGAATGTGACAACGTGATCGAACTGGTCACCCACGACAAGGCCGGCGAGCGCATTCTCGAAGGACTCCTGGTGGACGCGGAGCGACGCCTGCACGAGGAGGGAATCGCGGGCGACGTCTACCTGTTCAAGAACAACACGGACTCGGCGGGCAACTCCTACGGCTGCCACGAGAACTACCTGGTGGCCCGGCACGGGGAGTTCTCGCGGCTCGCGGACATCCTCATTCCGTTCCTGGTGACGCGGCAGCTGCTGTGCGGGGCGGGGAAGGTGCTGCAGACGCCGCGCGGTGCGGTGTACTGCGTCAGCCAGCGTGCGGAGCACATCTGGGAGGGTGTGTCGTCGGCGACGACCCGTTCGAGGCCCATCATCAACACCCGCGACGAGCCGCACGCGGACGCCGAGCGGTATCGCCGGCTGCACGTCATCGTCGGTGACTCGAACATGTCCGAGACGACGATGCTGCTGAAGGTCGGTGCCACCGATCTGGTGCTGCGCATGATCGAGGCGGGCACCGTGATGCGTGACCTGACCCTGGAGAACCCGATCCGGGCGATCCGTGAGGTCAGTCATGACATCACCGGCCGGCGCAAGGTGCGTCTGGCCAGCGGCCGGGAGGCCTCGGCGCTGGAGGTGCAGCGGGAGTACTTCGACAAGGCCGTGGACTTCTGCGACCGCCGCGGCATCCGGACCGGGACGGTCGCGCAGGTGCTGGAGCTGTGGGGCCGCACGCTGGACGCGATCGAGAGCGAGGAACTCGACCGGATCGCCACCGAGATCGACTGGGTGATGAAGTACAAGCTCATCGAGCGGTACCGGGCCAAGCACAACATGACGATGTCGCATCCGCGGGTCGCCCAGATAGACCTCGCCTACCACGACATCCATCGCCGTCGTGGTCTGTACTACCTGCTGGAGAAGAAGGGCCAAGCGGCTCGGGTCTGCAACGACTTGAAGATCTTCGAGGGCAAGTCGGTTCCGCCGCAGACGACTCGTGCGCGGCTGCGCGGTGACTTCATCCGGCGGGCACAGGAACAGCGCAGGGACTTCACGGTCGACTGGGTGCATCTGAAGCTCAACGACCAGGCGCAACGCACCGTGTTGTGCAAGGACCCGTTCCGTTCCGTGGACGACCGGGTGGAGAAGCTGATCGCCGGAATGTAGGGGGAAAGCGGAGGAGCCAAGCGATTCGGGTGCAATACCGGAACGCCACACGGGCGTCGTACGTTTCCCGTACGGCGCCCTTCTCTCGCCGTAGAGTTGCGCGCACGCCATCACAGGATCGACCGATTACGAGGCTCTTCCGTGCGCCGACGCTCTCTCCTTCTCGCTGCTGTACCCGCAGGACTGGTCACTGTTGCCGGTTGCGGTGACGGCAAGTCCGATTCCGGCAAGGCGAGTGCCTCGCCGGAGGTGTCCGCGCCGCCTCCGCCGAAGATCGTGGAGGGGCCGCTGCCGGCGATCACGGCGGGTACGAAGTTCGGCGAGAAGCCGACCGTGGCCAAGGGATCGGGTGAGCCGTCGAAGAACCTGGCGGTGAAGACGGTGATCGCGGGCAGTGGCCGTGCGGTCGCGGAGAACGACTTCGTCCGTGCGCACTACCTGGGACAGATCTGGGACACGGGCAAGGTCTTCGACAACTCCTACGACAAGAACCGTCCGCTGGTACTGCAGCTCGCCCAGGGCCAGGTCATCGACGGCTGGCGGTATGCGCTGGCGGGCAAGAAGGTCGGCAGCCGGGTCGAGATCGCGGTGCCGCCCACCTGGGGTTACGGCAAGTCGGGTGAGCCGCGGGCGGGTATCAAGGGGACGGACACGCTGGTGTTCGTCATCGACCTGATCGATTCCTTCAACGCGAAGAGCTCGGCCAAGGGCAAGCCGGTCGCGCAGACGGACGCCGCGCTGCCCAAGGTGGCCACCAACACGGACGGCCAGGTGCCCAAGGTGACCGTCCCGAAGACGGATCCGCCGAAGAAGCTGGTCTCGACGTACGTCCTGGAGGGAGACGGTCCCGAGCTGAAGGCGGACCAGGCGGTGCTGTGCCAGTTCCAGGGGCTCGTCTGGGACAGTGGCAAAACCTTCCAGCAGACATACGGCTCGGGCCAGCTCGCCCAGTTCGAGCTGGAGCGGCTGCAGCAGGCGGTCAAGGGCCTGGCCCAGGGGCTGACCGGCAAGAAGGTGGGCAGCCGGGTGCTGGTCGTGGTGCCACCGGAGCTGGGTTACGGCAACACTCCGCCGAGCGGTGGTGTCGTCAAGAAGGGCTCGACGCTGGTGTTCACGGTGGACATCCTCGCGGCGGTCTAGTGGGGGGTGTCCGTGGCGGGCGGCCGGGGTGCGGAGATGAAAGACTGTTCGCGTTTCGTGTCGTACACAAGCAGGAGCTTTTGACGTGAGCATCGAGAAGCCCGAGATCGACTTCCCGGGCGGCGAGCCCCCGGCGGACCTCGAGATCAAGGACATCTGGGAGGGCGACGGGCCGGTGGCGCAGGCGGGTCAGACCGTCACCGTCCACTATGTGGGTGTCGCCTTCAGCACGGGTGAGGAGTTCGACGCCAGCTGGAACCGGGGTACCCCGTTCCGCTTCCCGCTGGGCGGGGGTCGTGTCATCAAGGGCTGGGACCTGGGCGTGCAGGGTATGAAGGTCGGCGGCCGCCGTCAGCTGACCATCCCCGCCCACCTCGCCTACGGCAACCAGAGCCCGACCCCGCTGATCAAGCCGGGCGAGACCCTGATCTTCGTGGTGGACCTGCTCGGCGTCTGATGCCGGTCTGAGCCACGCCGGTCCACGCCCGGTCGACCGGCCGGGTGCGACCGGATCCGATCACCTGGGGCCCATGCCTGCTCGGGCATGGGCCCTCGGCTTTGCCACCGCACTGCGGAGCGGTACGGTCATCGCTCGGAAGCACCAGAGGAAAGGCGAAGGGCGTCGATGGCCATTGCCAAGGCCGAGCGGCTGATGAACCTCGCGCTGTGTCTGCTCGGCACCCGTCGGCCGCTCAGCAAGCGCGAGCTGCGCGAGTCCATCGAGGCCTACCTCGAAGCGGGCAGTGACGACTCCTTCAACCGCATGTTCGAGCGGGACAAGGACGACCTGCGCGAGCTGGGCCTGGTCATCGAGACGGTGGAGAACCTGGACGGCGAGGTCGGCTATCTCGCCCGCCGTGACAGCAACCGCCTGCCGCCGATCACCCTGGACGCCGAGGAGGCCGCGGCGCTCGGGCTGGCCGCGAAGGTGTGGCAGCAGGCCCGTCTCGCCGGCGCCGCCAGCGGTGCCCTGCAGAAGCTGCGCGCGGCAGGGCTCCCCGAGGGCGTCGACCCGTACGAGGCGCACGGCGCGCTGGAGCCCCGTATCCTGGTGCACGAGGCCGCCTTCGAGCCGCTGATGCTGGCCTGCCGGGACCGCCGTCCGGTCGTCTTCGACTACCGCAAGGCCTCCGCCGCCCACCCCGAGCCCCGGCATGTGGAGCCATGGGCGCTGGAGTGCTGGCGCGGGCACTGGTACCTGGCCGGTTTCGACCGGGACCGTGGTGCCGAGCGCGTCTTCAGGCTCTCCCGGATCACCGGCCGGGTGCGTGCGCGCGGTACGGGCTTCACCGTGCCCGTGCCCGACGTCGTCACCGTCCGGGAGACCGTCGCGAGCTGGGCGGGTGAGATCGCCGACGGTACGGCCCTGATCCGGCTGCGGTCCGGCGCCGGTTACCCCCTGCGGGCGAAGGCCACCGCGGTCCGGGAACTCGGTGACGGCTGGGACGAGTTGGAGATTCCGTACGGGCACGGCCTGGACGCCTGGCTGGTGGAGTTCGGGCCGGACGTGGTGGTCCTGGAGCCGGCCGAGCTACGCGCGGACGTGGTGGACCGGCTGCGTGCCGTGGCGAAGGGCTGAGGGGGAGCAGGACTGTGGCAGGCAAACCGGTCAGGCCCGTGAACGCCATCGACCAGACCCGGCGGATGCTCTCCCTGGTGACCTATCTGCGGGAGCGTCCCGGCGCCCGGATCGCGGACGTCGCGCGGGCCTTCGGTATCACCGAGGACGAGCTGGTCGCCGATCTCGATCTGCTGCCCATGTGCGGCACCAGCTTCCGCGGTGGCGATCTGCTGGACATCGACACCGACGGCGAGCGCATCTGGTGGCACAATCCGGCCGCGCTCGGCGAGGAGGCCGCCGAGCCGCTGCGGCTCGCCGCCGACGAGGCCACGGCCCTGCTGGTGGCCGCCCGCGCGGTGGCGACCCTGCCGGGCCTGCGCGAGGGCGACCGGCAGGCCCTGCTGCGGGCCACCGCCAAGGTGGAGACCGCCGCCGGTGAGGCCGCCGGCGCGAGCTCCCGGCTGTCGGTGACCTTCGAGTCCGAGGGCGGGGTCTTCGCCGACGTCGACCGGGCGATCTCCGAGCGGCGCCGGCTGTGGATCCGCTACTACTCCCCAGCCCGCGACGAGGTCACCGAGCGGGAGATCGACCCCATCCGCCTGGTCAGCGTCGGCCACACCTATGTGGAGGCCTGGTGCCGCCGCTCCGAGGCCCGGCGCACCTTCCGGCTGGACCGGGTCGCGGAGATCAGGATTCTGGACGAGCCGTCCGCGCCGCCCGAGATCGAGCTGCGGGACCTGTCCGAGGCCCTGGTGCAGCCGGCCGCCGAGGACCCGGAGGTCGTCGTCGAGGTCGGCCCGGGCGGTCGCTGGGTGGCCGAGTACTACCCGCACGACAGCGCCGATGAGCTTCCCGACGGCGGGCTGCGTATCACTCTGCGGACCCCCGATCCGGCCTCCCTGCGCCGACTGGCGCTGCGACTCGGCCGTGACGGCCGGATCGTCTCCCCGCCGGAGCTGGCCGAGAGCGCCCGGAGGGCGGCTGCGGAGGCACTGGCGGCGTACGACACGGCGCCGCGGTGAGGCAGGCCCGACGGGGCGCGGGGCGGTGTCGGCATGCGGCTCCGCCGCGCCGGGGGTCCCCCGGGTACGAGCGAAGGCGAGCACCTGGAGGAGGGACCGGCCACGCCGGCGCCGCGGGAGGGAACGGCGCATCGCTGGCCGGCGAGCGATCAGAAGAAGGAGCGAGGGCTGTGAGCGAGTCTCCGGTGTCCGGTGTGGGTGAGATGACGGTGGCGGCCGCCTTCGCCGGGATGAAGAGAGTGGCCCCGGTGGTGTTCAAGGCGGGCTGCCCGGACTGCCGGGGCCGCTTCGAGCTCGCCGCGAGCGCGCTGCGCCTCGCCATCGGCGCCACCAGCCGGACGACGTTCTACTCCTTCACCTGCCCCGAGTGCGGTGCCGCCGTCCGCAAGCCCGCCGGGGAACGCATCGTCGAGCTGCTCACCGGCGGCGGGGTCCGGACGCTGCGGCTGCACACCACCGTCTAGTCTCGACGTCATGTTCTGGCCGATGTTCGCGGTAACGCTGGGTTTCCTGGGTCTCGCCGTGCTGGGGGTGCTCGCCGTCCGGGTCTTCCTGGAGGCTCGGCGCCTCGGGCAGCAGGTCGCGGACTCCGCGCGCCGTATCAACAGGGCCGCGGAAGACCTGGAGCGGGCGGCCGTCAGTGCGGCCCATGCCGTCGATACGCTGTGATTGCGTTACGTCATGCGCTTTGGGTCACTTCGCCCTGTCACCTTGCCGGTCCGGCCAGGTACGCTGCTGGTCGCGGCCCGGAGAACGAGGCGCGGTCCGCGGAGCGGGAGTACGCACGGGGATTGTCCACCGTTCATCCCAGGGCGTTACGATCGCTGCCAGCACGATGGTCAGACACTTGTCCGACCCGTCGGACAAGCCCCGCCGCCCCGCCTCGGTGAGAAGGTGAAGATTTATGTTCCGCAACGGACTTGAGCCGTGGCACCTGCTGCTCCTCGTTCTGGTGATCCTGCTCGTGTTCGGCTCCAAGAAGCTTCCGGACATGGCGCGTTCCCTCGGCAAGTCCGCGCGCATCCTGAAGAGCGAGGCCAAGGCGATGAAGGACGACGGCAAGCAGACCGCCGGTACGGCCCAGTCCGCCGGTACCGCCCAGTCCGCTGAGGAGCCCGCTCCGGCTCAGCGCACCATCCAGGCCGCCCCCGGCGACGTGACCAGCTCCCGGCCGGTCAACGAGCCGACGGACACGACCCAGCGCTGACGCGAGGGCCGGGGGTATCCGGCCCGCTGCACGAGATGAGGATGTGGGTTGCTCAAGTCTGCCCGCAAGAAGGAGAGGGATCCCGAGGGGCGGATGCCGCTCGCGGATCACTTGCGTGAGCTGCGCAACCGGCTCGCGAAGGGTGTCCTGGCGATCCTGGTCGTCACGATCGTGGCCGCGTTCTTCTACAGGGACATCGTCAACTTCATCACCCAGCCGGTGCTCGACCAGATCGGCTGCCATCAGTCCTTCGGTGATCTGGCCAAGTCCAAGAACGTCCACTGCGCGCACATCACCGTCAGCGGCCTGCTGGCGCCGTTCACCCTGGCCCTGAAGGTCGCCCTGATGGCCGGTGTGGTGCTCGCGTCGCCGGTCTGGCTCTACCAGCTGTGGGCGTTCGTCGCGCCGGGCCTGCACCGTCACGAGAAGAAGTACGCGTACGCCTTCGTCGGTTTCGGTTTCCCGCTCTTCCTGGGCGGCGGCTACCTCGCGTTCCACGTGTTGCCCACCACGGCGCGGGTGATGATCGACCTCACGCCCTCCGGTGCCGAGAACCTGCTGCCGCTGGACGACCTGCTGGACCTGGTCACCCGCATGATCGTCGTCTTCGGCCTCGCCTTCGAGATGCCCCTGCTGCTGGTCATGCTCAACCTCACCGGGGTCCTGTCCGGGCGGCGCATGCTGGGCTGGTGGCGTGGCATGGTCGTCGGCATCACCGCCTTCTCCGCCGTGGCCACGCCCAGCCCCGACCCGATGACGATGCTGGCGCTGGCGGCGCCGATCTGGGGGCTCTACTTCATCGCCGTGGCCATCGCGCTGCTCAACGACCGGCGCCGGGCCCGCCGCGAGGCCGAGGGCCCCGGGGACGACGAGGCGTCCGAGCTGGACCTCACGCCCGAGGAGATCGGCGGCGTGGAGTCAGTGACCGCGAGCGCCGCTCCCGAGCTGCCCGGCCCGGACCGGGTCAACGGCTACGACGACGTGACCTGAGCCCGGCCCCGCACCGAGCCGCGCCCGATGCCCCCGCCCCGCAGGCGGGGGCATCGCTCTGTGCCGGTCCGTCCTGGTCGATGAGCCCACTTCCGGATAATGATCGTCCTGTTGTCAGTGGCGCCCGGTACGCTCGAAAGCACGATGACAGAGGACCTCTCACCGGCCGAGCGGTACGCGGCAGCCCGCAGGCGGGCAGCCGAGCAGGCCACCGCGCTCGCGTCCTTCCGCGAGATGTACGACTTCGGCCTCGACCCCTTCCAGATCGAGGCCTGCCAGGCACTCGACGCGGGCAAGGGTGTACTGGTGGCCGCCCCCACCGGCTCGGGCAAGACGATCGTGGGCGAGTTCGCCGTCCACCTCGCCCTCGAACAGGGCAGGAAGTGCTTCTACACGACACCCATCAAGGCGCTGTCGAACCAGAAGTACGCCGACCTGTGCCGTCGCTACGGCACGGACAAGGTCGGCCTTCTCACCGGCGACAACAGCGTGAACTCCGAGGCCCCGGTGGTCGTGATGACCACCGAGGTCCTGCGGAACATGCTCTATGCCGGCTCCCGGACCCTCCTCGGCCTCGGCTACGTCGTCATGGACGAGGTGCACTACCTCTCCGACCGCTTCCGCGGCGCCGTCTGGGAAGAGGTGATCATCCACCTGCCCGAGTCGGTGACCCTGGTGTCGCTGTCGGCGACCGTCTCCAACGCCGAGGAGTTCGGTGACTGGCTGGACACCGTCCGTGGCGACACCGAGGTGATCGTCTCCGAGCACCGGCCCGTGCCGCTGTTCCAGCACGTGCTCGCCGGGCGCAGGATGTACGACCTCTTCGAGGAGGGCGAGGGCCACAAGAAGGCCGTCAACCCCGACCTCGTCCGCCTGGCTCGCATGGAGGCGACGAGGCCGTCGTACCAGGACCGGCGGCGCGGCCGTGCGATGCGCGAGGCCGACCGGGAGCGGGAGCGCAGACAGCGCTCGCGGGTGTGGACGCCGGGCCGCCCCGAGGTCATCGAGCGGCTGGACGCCGAGGGTCTGCTTCCGGCCATCACCTTCATCTTCAGCCGCGCCGCCTGCGAGGCCGCCGTCCAGCAGTGCCTGTACGCGGGCCTGAGGCTCAACGACGAGGAGGCGCGGGAGCAGGTCCGCGCCCTGGTCGAGGAGCGCACGTCCCACATCGAGTCGGAGGACCTGCACGTCCTCGGCTACTACGAATGGCTGGAGGGCCTGGAGCGGGGTATCGCCGCCCATCACGCGGGCATGCTGCCGACCTTCAAGGAGGTCGTCGAGGAGCTGTTCGTCCGGGGCCTGGTCAAGGCGGTGTTCGCGACCGAGACCCTCGCCCTCGGCATCAACATGCCCGCCCGTTCGGTGGTGCTGGAGAAGCTCGTCAAGTGGAACGGCGAGCAGCACGCCGACATCACGCCGGGCGAGTACACCCAGCTGACGGGCCGTGCGGGCCGCCGGGGCATCGACATCGAGGGGCACGCGGTCGTGCTGTGGCAGCGCGGCATGAGCCCCGAGCACCTCGCCGGTCTCGCGGGCACGCGCACGTACCCGCTGCGCTCCAGCTTCAGGCCGTCGTACAACATGGCGGTCAATCTGGTCGAGCAGTTCGGCCGGCACCGCAGCCGCGAGCTGCTGGAAACCTCCTTCGCGCAGTTCCAGGCCGACAAGTCGGTCGTCGGGATCTCCCGCCAGGTGCAGCGCAACGAGGAGGGCCTGGCCGGCTACAAGGCCTCCATGACCTGCCACCTCGGCGACTTCGAGGAGTACGCGCGGCTGCGCCGCGAGCTGAAGGACCGGGAGACCGAGCTGGCCCGGCAGGGCGCCAACCAGCGGCGCGCCGAGGCCGCCAGCGCGCTCGAGCGCCTCAAGCCGGGCGACGTCATCCACGTCCCCACGGGCAAGTACGCCGGTCTGGCCCTGGTGCTGGACCCCGGTCTGCCCGCCGGCCGCTCCAACGGCCACCGCGGCTTCGACCACGACGACGGCCCGCGCCCGCTGGTGCTGACCGCCGAGCGGCAGGTCAAGCGGCTGGCCTCGATGGACTTCCCGGTGCCGGTCGAGCCGCTGGACCGGATGCGGATCCCGAAGTCCTTCAACCCGCGCTCGCCGCAGTCCCGCCGGGACCTGGCCTCCGCGCTGCGCACCAAGGCCGGGCACATCCCGTCGGAGCGGGCCCGCAAGAAGCGCTCGCAGGCCGCCGACGACCGCGAGATCGCCCGGCTGCGGACCGCGATCCGCGCCCATCCGTGCCATGGCTGCAACGACCGTGAGGACCATGCCCGGTGGGCCGAGCGCTACCACCGGCTGCTGCGCGACACCTCGCAGCTGGAGCGCCGTATCGAGGGCCGCACGAACACCATCGCGCGGACCTTCGACCGGATCGTGGCCCTGCTGACCGAGCTGGACTATCTGCGCGGCAACGAGGTCACCGAGCACGGCAAGCGGCTCGCCCGGCTGTACGGCGAACTCGACCTGCTGGCCAGTGAGTGCCTGCGCGAGGGCGTCTGGGAAGGGCTCAGCCCGGCGGAACTGGCCGCCTGTGTCTCGGCGTTGGTGTACGAGGCGCGGGTCGGCGACGACGCGATGGCGCCCAAGCTGCCCTCGGGCAAGGCGAAGGCGGCGCTCGGCGAGATGGTGCGGATCTGGGGCCGGCTGGACGCTCTGGAGGAGGATTTCCGGATCAGCCAGACCGAGGGCGTCGGGCAGCGGGAGCCGGATCTCGGCTTCGCCTGGGCCGCGTACATGTGGGCCTCGGGCAAGGGGCTCGACGAGGTGCTGCGCGAGGCGGAGATGCCTGCGGGGGACTTCGTGCGCTGGTGCAAGCAGGTGATCGACGTGCTGGGGCAGATTTCGGCGGCGGCCGTCTCCGAGGGGTCGACCGTGGCCAAGGCCGCGCGCAAGGCTGTTGATCAGCTGCTGCGCGGTGTGGTCGCCTACTCGTCGGTGGGGTGATCGGTCGCCCCGCGGGCGCGGGGTGCTGCGAAGGGGCTGCTTTCTGCGGCCCCTTCACTCATTACGGGGGGTTACTTTCGTACACCCATACGCCGTTACCGAACGCGTTCGAATGATAGCCCAGCGTGTAAATATTCCGAGCGTACTCCTGCCGACAGGGCGATTTCAGGTGCTTGCCGAATATGACACGGCGATGATCCGGTCGGACTAAGCTCGCCCGCGGCGCACCGAGTTGAGGCAATTCGTGCGCTTGTTCCCAATCGTGCGACAGATCCCCACAGTTCCATGAACCTTCCCCCCGAAAGCTCTCCCGACACCCAGCCGATCCGTCTCAGAAGGCATCCATGGTGAGTGTTCAGAAGCCTCCCGGCGGCCGCGAACGGCCCTATGCCCGCGTGCTGTTGCCCCCGGCCATAGTGATGGCCGCAGCGACCGGAGCCGCCGTCGCCCTGGCGCCGGCGTCGGCCCGCATCGCCGTCGGCGCGCTCGGGGCGCTGGCCCTGCTGCTGGTCCTCGCCACGGGTGCGGAGGCCGCCCGCCGCGGCCGCAGGCTCCGCGAGCAACAGGCCGAGTACGCCCGTCACACCGCGTATCTGGAGCACCGGCTCGCCGCCCACGACCAGCTGATCGCGCGCTTCGCCGGCGACGTCATCCCCTACGGCCTGCAGCGGCTGCGCGCCGGAGAACCGCTGCGGGACGTGCTGGTCAACGCCTACGACGTCGACCCCGAACTGCGCGGCCTGCCCGAGATGTACCGCGAGATGTTCCGCGTCGCGCTGCGCGGCGCCGACCACGAGATCTCGATGCGCGACGCCACCGAGCGCTCCTACGTGAGCATCGCCCGCCGTGTCCAGGCCATCGTCCACCAGCAGTCCAACGAACTGCGGGAGATGGAGGAGGACCACGGCCGCAACCCCGAGGTCTTCGACGACCTGCTGCGCATCGACCACGGCACCTCGCTGATCGGCCGCCTCGCCGACACCATCGCCGTCCTCGGCGGCGGCCGCCCCGGCCGCCAGTGGCCCCTGCCCGTCTCCCTCTACAGCACCCTGCGCGGCGCCATGTCGCGCATCCTGGAGTACCGCCGCATCCAGCTGAACTCCATCGTCAACATCAACATCAAGGGAACCGCCGTCGAGCCGGTCATCCACGCGGCCGCCGAACTCCTCGACAACGCCACCCGCTACTCGCCGCCCTCGACGAAGGTGCACGTCAACGCCACCGAGGTGCAGGCCGGCATCGCCATCGAGATCGAGGACGCGGGCGTCAGTCTCAGCGAGGAGTCCCGGGCCCGCATCGAGCAGATGATCGAGGACGCCAAGAACGGCGACGACGCCCACAACCTCGGCGAGAACCCGCGCCTCGGCCTCGCCGTCGTCGGCCGCCTCTGCAAGTTCTTCGACATGGAGGTCTCGCTGCGCGCCTCCGCCTACGGCGGCGTCCGTGCGATCCTCATCGTGCCGCGCGTCATGACCACCACCGAGCCCGGAGTCGGGGCCGCCCACGGCATCGGCGCCACCGGCGCCCCGGTGCCCGCGCTCGGAGCCGTCGAGGGCCCCAAGCGCCCCCCGAAGAGGCGTCGTCCCACCAGCCCCAAGATCCCCGCCGGGATCACCATGGAGGACGACGTACCCGAGGTCACGGAGTGGACGGCGGGCGGACTGCCGCAGCGCCGCAGCCGGATGAAGACCCCGCTGAGCCAGCGCTTCGCCGAGAAGGCGGAGGTCGAGCGGGCCGAGCGCGAGGGCAGGCACACCGTCTGGTCGCAGCCCAGGTCCGAACCGAAGCCCGAGCCCGAGATGGACGCCGAGCGCAAGAAGCTCATGGAGCGGCCGCTCGGCCAGGGGATCGAGGACTTCTGGAACGGCCTGCGCAAGGGCATGCCCGAGGGCGCCACCGGGCCCGAACTGACCGACTTCACGAGGCACCCGGAAAAGTACGTGCACCTGCTCAACGACTATGCGGACGAGCCCGTCGAGGGCACCACCGAGGCTGACGACGAGGGGGACCTCAAGTGATCCAGCAGCGAGGCAACATCGACTGGATGCTCAAGCAGCTCAACGACGGCGTTCCGGGCATCGAAATGATCGTGGTCCTCTCCGCGGACGGACTGCGCATCGCCCGTTACGGCGGCGATCCCGACGCCGCCGACCGGGTGGCCGCCGCCTGCGCGGGCGTGCAGAGCCTGGCCGGTGCCATCATCAAGGAGCTCCCCGGCGCCGGCGACATGCAGGTCGTCGTCTTCGAGATCGACGGCGGCTACTTCTACCTCATGAACGCCGGCGACAACGCCTATCTCGCCGTGCTCGCCGACGTGACCTGCGAGCCGGGCCGGATGAGCGGCATGATGCGCGACCTCGTCGTACGGATCGGCGCCCATCTCACCAGTCCGCCCCGGCGGAACGGGCAGACCGTATGACTCCTCCACGACGCAAACGGCGCGAGCCGAAGCCTCCGCCGCCCCCGCCGCCTCCCGCGCCGAAACCGGACGACGCGGAAGCCGAGCCCAAGAACCCCGAACGGCTGTACACCGTCGCGGGATCCGAGGACGGCGCACGCGCCGAACTCGACCTCGTGACCCTGATCGTGGCGCGCGAGGCCCCCCAGCCGGCCGCCTCACCGGAGCAGGCCGCGGTCCTGCGGCTCTGCGCCAACCCCCTGTCCGTGGCCGAGCTGTCGGCCTACCTGAACCTGCCGTTCAGCGCGATGACCGTCCTGATCACCGAGCTGATCACGGCCGAACTGGTGCAGGTACGCGCCCCGATCGTCCGTCAGGTCGTACCCGACCGTTCACTCCTCGAAGCGGTGATGCATGGACTTCAAAGGCTCTGACACCATCCCCGGACCGCGCACCGAGGATCATCTGCCGCACACGGCCCAGGCCGCGGTGAAGATCGTGATCGTGGGCGGCTTCGGTGTCGGCAAGACCACCATGGTCGGCTCCGTCAGCGACATCAGACCGCTGACCACCGAGGAGACCATGACCCAGGCCGGTATCGGCGTGGACGACAACTACGGGTCCGAATCCAAGACCGCCACCACCGTGGCGATGGACTTCGGCCGCATCAGCATCACCGACAAGCTGGTGCTCTACCTCTTCGGCACCCCCGGCCAGGAGCGCTTCTGGTTCCTGTGGAACGGTCTGTTCGAAGGCGCGCTCGGCGCGGTCGTCCTCGTCGACACCCGGCGTCTGGAGGTCAGCTTCGACGTCATGGGCCGGCTGGAGGAACGCGGCGTGCCCTTCGTCGTCGCCATCAACTCCTTCCCCGACGCGCCCCGTTACCCGATCGAGGAACTGCGCACCGCGCTCGACCTGACCCCGGATATCCCGATCGTCGAGTGCGACGTACGCCGCCGGTCCTCCAGCAAGGACGTCCTGCTGACCCTGACGCGCTTCCTGCACTCGATCGCCCTGACCGGCGCCCTCACCTGACTCGCAGCCGACTGCCCGCCCCCACACCCGTTTTCGTTCCGGAGCGACCCCGTGACGTCTGAATTCACCTCCCTGACCAACACAGACCCCACCGCCTTCCCGCCGCCGGGCTGCCCCGCGCACGGCCTCGGCCCCGGCGGGCTGCACCGGCTCTACGGCCCCGACGCGCAGGACCTGGGCGACCTCTACGAGCGGCTGCGGGAGCAGCACGGCTCCGTGGCGCCCGTGCTGCTCCACGACGACGTACCGATGTGGGTCGTCCTCGGGCACGCCGAGAACCTGCACATGGTCCGCAGCCCCTCCCTGTACACCCGCGACAGCCGGATCTGGAGTCCGCTGGCCGACGGCATGGTCAAGCCGGACCACCCGCTCATGCCGCACATCGCCTGGCAGCCGATCTGCTCGCACGCCGAGGGCGACGAGCACCAGCGGCTGCGCGCGGCGGTCACCGCGGCCATGGCCACCATCGACCACCGCAGCATGCGCCGCCACATCGGCCGCTACACCCAGGGCCTGGTCAACAGCTTCTGCGAACGCGGCCGGGCCGACCTGGTCTCCCAGTTCGCCGAGCACCTGCCGATGGCCGTCATGTGCGAGATCCTCGGCATGCCGGACGAGTACGACGACCGGATGGTGCAGGCCGCCCGGGACGCCCTGAAGGGCACCGAGACCGCCATCCAGAGCCACGCCTATGTCATGGACGCACTCAGCCGGCTCACCGCCCGGCGCCGCGCCCGGCCCGAGGACGACGTCACCAGTCACCTCGTCACCCACCCGGCCGGACTCAGCGACGACGAGGTCCGCGAACACCTGCGGCTCGTCCTCTTCGCGGCCTACGAGGCCACCGCGAACCTCCTCGCCAACGCGCTGCGCATGGTCCTCACCGAGCCGGGCTTCCGCGCCCAGCTCAGCGGCGGCCAGATGACCGTGCCGGAGGCGATCGAGCAGTCCCTGTGGGACGAACCGCCGTTCAGCACCGTCCTCGGCTACTACGCCAAGCAGGACACCGAGCTGGGCGGGCAGCGCATCCGCAAGGGCGACGGCCTGCTCTTCGCGCCCGCGCCGGGCAACCTCGACCCGCGAATCCGCCCGGACCTGTCCGCGAGCATGCAGGGCAACCGTTCCCACCTCGCCTTCGGCGGCGGCCCGCACGAGTGCCCCGGCCAGGACATCGGCCGCGCCATCGCCGACGTCGGCGTCGACGCGCTGCTGATGCGGCTGCCCGACATCCAGCTCGACTGCGCGGAGGAGGAGTTGCGCTGGCGTTCGTCCATCGCCTCCCGGCACCTGGTGTCCCTGCCCGTGCGCTTCGAGCCGAAGCCGCAGCAGGACGTCGACGGCCCGCCCCGGCCCCTGGCCATCCCGCAGCAGATCTCCACCCGCCAGACCGGTCCGGCGCGGCAGCGTTCGGCGATGCAGCCGCGCACCACCGCCCCCGGCCCCGCTGTGCCCGAGCCCTACCGTCCGGGACCCGAGCCGGCGGCCCGCCCGCGGGGCCTCTGGCGGCGGCTGCTGAACTGGTGGCGTGGGGAGTAGCGAAGGAAGTCCCGCGAGGGGCCGTCAGCCGTCTGCGGCTGCGTCGTGGCTGGTGGCGCAGTTCCCCGCGCCCTCGCCGGGCGCGGCCCACGCGGCGTCGGGCGACCAGGCGCGGAGCACACGCTCGCTGACGAACGAGTGCTCCGCTCCGGTGACCGGGTCGGTGAACTCCAGCCTCCGCGCGAGCAGTTGCAGCGGGCACCGGAAGTCACCGGCCGGTACCGGGGCGGTCACCTCCGGGTACAGCGGATCGCCGAGGATGGGCACGCCGAGCGCGTTCAGATGCACCCGCAGCTGATGGGTCTGCCCGGTCGCCGGGACGAGCCGGTACCGGGCGAGCCCGCCCCGGTACCCGGCGAGCTCCACATGTGTCTCGGCGTTCGTCTCGCCCTCGGCCTCCCGGGCCGCCGGCACGCCGCGCTCCTTGACGATCCGGCTGCGCACGGTCCGGGGCAGGATCAGCGAGGGGTCGTACGGGGCGACCGCCTCGTACTCCTTGTGGACCCGCCGGTCCCGGAACAGCGTCTGGTACGCGCCGCGCTCCTCGGGCCGCACGGTGAACAGCACCAGCCCCGCCGTGAGCCGGTCCAGCCGGTGCGCGGCGGTCAGCGTCGGTATGTCCAGCTCGCGGCGCAGCCGGGCCAGCGCGGTCTCGGCCACATGTGTGCCGCGCGGGGTCGTCGCGAGGAAGTGCGGCTTGTCGGCCACGACGATGTGGTCGTCCCGGTACACCACCTCCACCGGGAAGGGCACCGGTACCTCGGCGGGCAGCTCGCGGTGGAACCACACGAACATCCCCGGCCGGTACGGCGCGTCCGGCGCCACCGCCCGCCCGTCGGCGCCCACGACCCGCCCCGCGTCGAACATCGACTCGACCATCCCGGGCCCGGCCCCCGTCAGCCGCGCCACCAGATGCTCCCGCACGGTGGCCCACGTCCCGTCGTGCGGCAGCCGCACCCGCACCGGGTCGACACCGTCGATCTGGGGGAGCGGGGCGGGCGGGGGCGGGGTACGGCGTCTCATCGGGGTCAAGGGTACGAGGCGGAAAGCGGGTGCGCCGGCGGCCCGGTGGCCGTCAGGATGTGGATCATGCCCTTTCTCACCAGTCCGGTGCTGACCTCCGGAACCCTCGCCCGTATCCCGCAGCCCACCCTTCCGACCGGTGACGGCCTGCTCCTGCGGCCGTGGCGGGCCGGGGACGCGCCCGCCGTGTACACGGCCATGCAAGACCCGGTCATGCAGCAGTGGCACATCAGGGCCGCCGACTCCGTGGAGGAGGTCGCCGGCTGGATCGAGCAGTGGCGGACCTCCTGGGCGGCGGAGGGCAACGCCCCGTGGGCCGTCGTCGACGAGACGACGGACGAGCTGCTGGGACGGATGTCGCTTCGTCAGATCGTGCTCGAGGACGGTTGCGCCGAGATCGCGTACTGGACCGCGGCACACGCCCGCGGCCGGGGTGTGGCGGCCCGCGCGGCGACCGCGCTGTCCCGGTGGGCCTTGGACGAGATCGGCTTCCACCGCCTGGAACTCCTGCACGCCACCGCCAACCAGGCCTCCTGCCGTGTCGCCGTCAAGGCCGGTTTCGCCCCGGAGGGCACCAAGCGCAGCGCCCTGCTCCACCCCGACGGCTGGCACGACATGCACCTGCACGCACGCGTGCGCGGCGACTGAGCACCGGACGCGGCCGGTCGGTGTGAAGATGTAGCCCATGCCCGCCTACGATCTCGCGAACCGACTCGTCGTCGGTGTCGCCTCCAGTGCCCTGTTCGATCTGCGGGAGTCGGACGCGGTCTTCCGCGAGCAGGGCGAGGAGGCCTACCGGGCCTATCAGGAGGAGAACCGCGACACCACGCTGCGGCCGGGCGTCGCCTTCGCCTTCATCCGGCGGCTGCTGTCGCTGAACGACCTGGGCGAGCCGGGAGATCCGCTCGTCGAGGTCATCATCCTCTCCCGTAACGACCCGGACACCGGTCTGCGGGTCATGCGGTCGATCCAGACCCACGGGCTGGCGATCAGCCGGGCCGTCTTCATGCAGGGCCGGTCCCCGTACAAGTTCATGCCCGCGCTGAACATGTCCCTGTTCCTGTCGGCGAACGGCAACGACGTGCGGGAGGCCGTCGCCGCCGGACTGCCCGCGGGGCATGTGCTCGGAGCGGCGTACCCGGACGACCCCGCCGACCGGGAGCTGCGGATCGCGTTCGACTTCGACGGGGTGCTCGCCACTGACGCCGCCGAGCAGGTGTACCAGGCCGACGGACTGGAGGAGTTCCGCGCACACGAGGCCCGTAACGCGGCGACCCCGCACGACCCCGGGCCGCTGCGGGACTTCCTCGCCGGGGTGAACCGGATACAGCGCCGGGAGGAGGAGCGGCGCAAGAGCGACCCGGGCTACGCGGTCCGGGTCCACGTCTCCATCGTGACCGCGCGCAACGCCCCCGCGCACGAGCGCGCCGTCAACAGCCTCAAGCAGTGGGGCGTGCGGGTCAACGACGCCTTCTTCCTCGGCGGCATCGACAAGGGCTCGGTCATGAAGGTGCTGGATCCGCACATCTTCTTCGACGACCAGGTGACGCACCTGCGCAGCACGTCCCGGACCACGCCCAGCGTGCACATCCCGTTCGGCAAGATCAACGAGGTGCCGTCCTGAGCAGCGGTCAGGCCGCCGCCGCGCCGCTCTCCTGCTCGGCCTCGACGCGGGCGTTCCACTCCCGCTTGGCGGCCTGCCAGCCGTCCTCGTTGTGCCCCAGGCGCCAGTAGCCGGAGATCGACAGGTCCTCGCGCGGGACGCCCCGCTCGACCCGCAGCAGCCGGCGCAGCTCCTTCACGAAGCCCGCCTCACCGTGCACGAACGCGTGCACCCGGCCCTCGGGGAACTCCAGCGCGCGGACGGCCTGGAGCAGCGCCTCGCCGACCGGCCGGTCCCCCCGGTGCAGCCAGACGACCTCCACCTCGGAGTCGATCTTCTGTTCCTCGCCGGGGCCGGACACCTCCACGAAGGCGTGCGCGCGGGCGCCGGCGGGCAGCGCCTCCAGGGACCGTGCGATGGCGGGCAGGGCGCTCTCGTCACCGGCGAGCAGGTGCCAGTCGGCGGCCGGGTCGGGGGCGTAGGCGCCGCCGGGGCCCATGAAGCGCACGGGCTCACCCGGCCGCACCCGGGTGGCCCACGGGCCGGCCAGGCCCTCGTCGCCGTGGACGACGAAGTCCAGGGTCAGCTCCCGGTGTTCGGGATCCCAGGCGCGCACGGTGTAGGTCCGGGTCACCGGCCACTGCTCCCGCGGGAACTCGGCACGGATCCGCTCCAGGTCGAAGGGTTCCGGGTAGGTCACGCCGTCGGGGCCGAAGAGGAGCTTGACGTAGTGGTCGGTGCAGGTGTCCGCCGTGAAGTCGGCCAGGCCCTCGCCGCCGAGCACCACCCGCTGCATGTGCGGGGTCAGTCGCTCGGTGCGGATCACATGGGCGATGCGGGCCTTACGCGGCTTTCGTCCCGGACGCTCTGCCATCACGACCTCCTGCCAATGGGTTAGGTTTACCTAAGTTAGCATCTCCCGCGGAGTCAACACCTCCTCGATGGACGCGGGATGAGCGCACTTTGCCGGAATATTCCGCGCCGGGTCACTCGGCCAGCGTGGTCAACAGCCGCTGCAGCGAACCGCCGAGCCCCCAGCGCTTGGCCAGCTGCTGCAGCGCCGCCGCATCGCGCGGGGCGTGCGGCAGGGCCGTGTCGACGTCCGGCAGCGGGACGTCGTCGGCCACCCGCACCACCTTCGGCGCGACCGCGACATAGGGCCGGGCCTCGGTGAGCCGCTTGCGCTGCGACGGCGTGAGCCTCGCCCGCGGGTCGTCGACCGCCGCCATGATCCCGGCCAGGTCACCGAACTCGGCGAGCAGCTTGGCGGCCGTCTTCTCGCCGATCCCGGCCACGCCCGGCAGGCCGTCGCTCGGGTCGCCGCGCAGCAGCGCGAGGTCCGCGTACCCGCGCCCGTCCACGCCATACTTCGCGCGCAGCACCGCCTCGTCGGTCAGCTGCAGCGTGCCGACGCCCTTCAGCGGGTACAGCACCCGGATCCCGCGCGCGTCGTCCACCAGCTGGTACAGATCGCGGTCGCCGGTGACGATGTCCACCGGGCCCTCGGCGCGTGCCGTGAAGGAGCCGATCACGTCGTCCGCCTCGTACCCCGCGACGCCGACCCGCGCGATGCCGAGCGCGTCCAGCACGTCCTCGATGACCGGCACCTGCGGGGAGAGCGTGTCCGGCACCTCCTCCTCGTCCGGCGCGCCCTCGTGCTCCTCGGCGACCCGGTGCGCCTTGTAGGTGGGGATGAGGTCCACCCGCCACTGCGGCCGCCAGTCGGCGTCCGTGCAGGCCACCAGCCGCTCCGGCCGGTGGTCCCTGACCAGCCGGTCGATGAAGTCCAGCAGCCCGCGCACGGCGTTCACGGGCGTGCCGTCCGGGGCCTTCACGGAGTCCGGGACGCCGAAGTAGGCGCGGAAGTACAGCGAAGCGGTGTCGAGGAGCATGAGTCGTCCGGTCACGCTCGCATCATGCCGCACGGCACTGACAGCCACCCTCCGGCGCCGGAACGCGTTGCGTGGTGCGCATCGCCGTGAGTCCGGCCACGTGGGGGTTTGCCTCCGCTTGACCTGGGGAGGCGCGGCCTTTGTTCGGACCGCCGAGACGAGAGGTACGCGTGCAATCGAGGCTTGAGGCCGATCACCTGTTCAAGGTGTTCGGCAGACGACCGGACGACGCGGTGGAACGCCTGCAGCAGGGCGCCGACCGGAAGGAACTGCGCACCGACGGCACCACCGCCGCCGTGATCGACGCCTCGTTCCGCGTCGAGGCCGGTGAGATCTTCGTCGTCATGGGCCTGTCCGGCTCCGGCAAGTCCACCCTGCTGCGCATGCTCAACGGCCTGCTGGAGCCGACCGCGGGCACCGTCCGCTTCGACGGCCAGGACCTGACCGCGCTCACCTCCCGCGCACTGCGCGAGCTGCGCTCGAAGAAGATCAGCATGGTCTTCCAGCACTTCGCGCTGTTCCCGCACCGCAGCGTCCGCGACAACGCCGCCTACGGCCTGGAAGTGCAGGGCGTGCCCCGCGCCGAGCGCGAACGCCGCGCCGACGAGGCGCTCGCCCTGTGCGGCCTGGCCGGCTGGGAGAAGTCCTGGCCCGACGAGCTGTCCGGCGGCATGCAGCAGCGCGTCGGCCTCGCCCGCGCCCTCGCCACCGACGCCGACCTGCTCCTCATGGACGAGTCCTTCAGCGCCCTGGACCCGCTGATCCGCCGGGACATGCAGGACCAGCTGCTCGAACTGCAGAAGACCCTGAAGAAGACCATCGTCTTCATCACCCACGACCTCAACGAGGCCATGCGGCTCGGCGACCGCATCGCCGTGATGCGCGACGGCCGCATCGTGCAGACCGGCACCGCCGAGGACATCCTGCTGCGCCCCGCGAACGACTACGTCGCCTCCTTCGTCCAGGACGTCGACCGATCCCGCGTGCTGACGGCGGGCGCCCTCATGGACACCTCGGTCACGGCCGATGCCCCGCTGTGCGGCTGTGAGACCGCGACCCGTGAGACGCCGTTCGCGCAGCTGTGCGCGATCAGCGCCCGGCTGTCCCACCGCGTCTGTGTCGTGGACGAGGCCGACAGGGTCATCGGTGTCGTGCCGAGGCAGCGGCTGGTGGGCTTCCTCGGCGACGAGACGGCCGATCCCGTCCCCTGTGACAACCCGGACGGGAAGGTGATCAGCCGTGCCTAGGATCCACCTGGGCGACTGGGTCGACTCCGGCGTCAAATGGCTGCTCGACCACCTCTCCTGGTTCTTCGACGCCGTCAAGGCGGTCATGGAGGGCATGTACAACGGCATCGACGCCGTGCTCGGCGCGCCCCAGCCGCTGCTGATGGCCGGCATCCTCGCCGTCCTCGCCTGGTGGCTGCGCGGCCTCACCGCCGGTGTCCTCGCCTTCGCCGGGTTCGCGCTGGTCGACTCGCTCGCCCTGTGGGACGAGGCCATGTCCACGCTCTCCCTGGTCCTCGTGGCCACCGTCATCGCGCTGCTGATCGCCGTCCCGCTGGGCGTCTGGGCGGCCCGCTCCAAGGCGGTCAGCGCGACCGTACGGCCCGTCCTGGACCTGCTGCAGACCATGCCGTCGATGGTCCTGCTGATCCCGGCCATGCTGTTCTTCGGCCTCGGCACCGCCCCCGGTGTCGTCGCCACCCTGATCTTCGCGCTCGCCCCCGGCGTCCGCATGACCGAGCTGGGCATCCGCCAGGTCGACGCCGAACTGGTCGAGGCCGCCGAGGCGTTCGGCACCACCCCGCGCAACATCCTCTGGCGCGTCCAGCTGCCGCTCGCCCTGCCGACCATCATGGCCGGCGTCAACCAGGTGATCATGCTGGGCCTGTCGATGGTCGTCATCGCGGGCATGGTCGGCACCGGCGGCCTCGGCGGCGCCGTCAACGAGGCCATCGGCCAGCTCGACATCGGCTACGGCTTCGAGGCCGGCGTCGGCATCGTCGTGCTCGCCGTCTACCTCGACCGGATCACCGGCGCGCTTGGCACCCAGCTCTCCCCACTCGGCCGCAGGGCCGCCGCCAAGGAACGCACGCGCGCGTGGTCGTACCGCCCGCGCCCGGCCGTCGCGGTCGTCGGCGTGGTCGTGCTCGCCCTGGTCGCGGGCGGGATGAGTGTCTTCGGCCGCTCCGCCGGCAGCTCCGAGGCCTCCGGGCCGGACGTCGGCAAGGGCAGGGAGATCAAGATCGGTTACATCCCCTGGGACGAGGGCATCGCCTCCACCTTCCTCTGGAAGGAGATCCTGGAGGAACGCGGCTTCAAGGTCACCACCACCCAGTACACGGCCGGCCCCCTCTACACCGGGCTCGCCACCGGCCAGCTCGACTTCCAGACCGACTCCTGGCTGCCCACCACCCATGCCGAGTACTGGAAGAAGTACGGCAAGCAGCTCGACGACCTCGGCAAGTGGTACGGCCCCACCTCCCTGGAGCTGAGCGTCCCCTCCTATGTCAAGGACGTGAACTCCCTGGCGGACCTCGGGGACCACGCCTCCGAGTTCGGCGGGAAGATCGTCGGCATCGAGCCCAGCGCGGGCATGATGGGCCTGCTCAAGAGCAAGGTCCTCAAGGAGTACGGCCTTCAGGGCAGCTACGACGTGATCGACGGCTCCACGTCGGCCATGCTCTCCGAGCTGAGGCGCGCCTACACCAGGAAGCAGCCGGTCGTCGTCACCCTGTGGTCCCCGCACTGGGCCTACAGCGACTACGACCTGAAGAAGCTCAAGGACCCCCGGGGCGCCTGGGGCAAGGGCGACGGCGTGCACACCCTGGCCCGCACGGGCTTCGCCGACGACAATCCGCAGGTCGGCCGCTGGCTGAAGGACTTCTCCATGACCGAGAGGCAGCTCACCGGACTGGAGTCGCAGATCCAGAAGGCCGGCAAGGGCAAGGAGCAGGACGCCGTCCGCGACTGGCTCCGCGAGAACCCCGGCCTGGTCGACAAGTGGGCCCCGGTCGCCAAGAAGGACCCGCACGGTCAGGCGGCCGGGTGACCTGACCGGCCCGGACCGCCCCGGAGGGGCGGGCGCCGCCGTACGCCACAGAGCGTCCGGCGCGCCCGCCCCTCGTGGCGTCTGCGGGTACGACAAGAATCCGGCCAATCACTGTGCGTGATGATCGTTGGCCTGTGCGGAGCCGCTCGGCCCAGCTGGTCGGCATATTCACCCCGTCTGGGTACTCAGCCCCAAGGGATCCCGAGGCCCCGTCACCGTGGCGCGAACCGTGAGGGTGAGGGCTTCGCGGCACGTCGGGGATGTGACAGGGGCGTGAAACGGTTTGCCGAACATGCGTAGGGTGCAGAGAAGTCATCAGAGGGTCCGCCCCGACCCGGGCACCCGGACAGCGGCACGACGAGCGAGGGAGGGAGCCGGAGCGATGGGCGACCACAAAGAGCAGCCCGTGCGGGTGGGCGCGGCCGTCCGGCGGCGCCGCCGGGCCCTGGAACTGACCCTCGCCGTCGTGGCCGAGCGCACCGGTCTGTCGGTGCCGTTCCTCAGTCAGGTCGAGAACGACCGGGCCCGCCCCAGCCGCACGTCACTGGAGAAACTGGCCGACGCCCTGCGCACCACGGCCGTCGAACTCCTCGCCGCCGCGGACCCGGCGGCCAGCGTCGACGTCGTCCGTGCGGATCCGGCCGACCCGGACGACTTCGAGCCGCGCACCCGCTCCCTGGTGCGCGGCCACCACCAGTTGCACGCCTCCGAGTTCACCGGCGACCACGACGCCGGCCGCGAGTTCCAGCACCGCAACGACGAGCTGATGTACGTCGCCGACGGTGCGGTGGAGATAGAGGCCGAGGGGCGCGCGTACCGCCTCGGCCGCGGCGACACGTTGTACCTGACCGGTGGGGTACGGCACAGGTGGCGGGCGACGGTGCCGGATACGCGGGTCATCGTGGTGGCGGTGGCCGAACACATCGAGGCCGTTCAGGACAGATCTCGCTGAGAGTTCCGCGGGAGGCCGTGAGGGGCGTGACGGGTCGTCGGTCGTCTGCGGCGCCGTCGTGGCCGGCCGCGCCCACGCGGCGGCAGCCGCATGTCGGACACACCCCCGCGCCCCTTTGGGACGCTGCCCTCGCCGGAGTCGCACAGTGCGCATCGTCTCCCTGGTCCCGTCCCTCACCGAGGCCGTAGCGGTGACGCTTCCCAAGGCCCTCGTCGGTGTCACGGACTGGTGCACCCGTCCGGGGGGCCTGGACGTCACCCGGATCGGCGGGACCAAGAACCCCGAGCTCGACCGTGTCCTCGCCCTCGCCCCCGACCTGGTGATCGCCAACGAGGAGGAGAACCGCGCCCCCGACCTGGACGCCCTGCGCGCCGCGGGGTGCGACGTGCTGGTCACCGAGGTGCGGAGCGTGTCGCAGGCCTTCGCCGAGCTGGAACGGGTGCTCGTCGCGTGCGGCGCGCCGGGACGCCCGCGCTGGCTGGCGGAGGCCGAGGCGGCCTGGGCCTCCCCGCCGCGGCCTCCGGCCCGTGCCACCGCCGTCGTACCGGTCTGGCGACGGCCCTGGATGGTCCTCGGCCGGGACACCTTCGCCGGTGACGTCCTGGCCCGGCTCGGCGTCGACCACCTCTACGCCGGCCACCCCGGGCGCTACCCCCGGGTGCCGCTGGAGGAACTGCGCGCGGCGGCTCCGGACCTGGTGGTCCTGCCCGACGAGCCCTACCGCTTCACCGCCGACGACGGCCCGGAAGCCTTTCCCGGACTGCCCTGCGCCCTGGTCAGCGGGCGGCACCTGACCTGGTACGGCCCGTCCCTGGCCGAGGCGCCGCGGGTGCTGGCCGAGGCGCTGCGAGCAGCTCGCCCCTGAGCAGGCCGCGCACGGTGCCGGCGGCGGCCGCCGACCAGGCGACCGTGAGGGCGGCGTACAGCCCGACGGCCAGCCCGTCTTAGACCGCGAGACCGGTGCGCCGGGCGAGGACCGCGGCGCCGGTGACACACGTGCCCACCGGGAAGGTGAACGCCCACCAGGTCATCGCGAACCCCATGCCCTGCCGGCGGGCCCGCACCACGTGCGCGGTCGCCAGCGCCAGCCACAGCAGCGCGAACCCCATGACCGGCACCCCGTACAGGACGGCGAAGACGCCGAGGCCACGGTCGTACGGGGCCGGTACGACCCCGGGAGCCGCGTCCGCGATCCGGTCGACCGCGGTGGTGGACTGTCCGAGCGGGCCCAGGACCAGGAACAGGGTCGGGGTGAGCGCGAGCGGCAGCGGGCCGGAGGTGACCAGCCGGGCGAAGACCAGCGGCAGCATCAGCAGCGTCGCGAACAGGCTCAGCCCGAACAGCGCGAAGCAGGCCAGCAGCAGGGTCTCGCGGGGCCGGCCCGGTGGCAGATGCGGCACCAGCAGCGGGCCGAGCGCGGCCGACACCATCGGGGCGACCAGCGGCAACAGCCACACCGGCGTCGCCTGCGCGGGCTGGACGCGATGCCGTACCGCCATCAGGTAGGGCACGGTCACGGCAGCCGCGAGCCCCGTGGTGAACAGCGCGGTGTCCAGGGCGACGGCCGTGCCGGTGCCGAGCAGGTCCCGCCCGGCCGTCAGGGCGCCGCCGCCGACCGACAGCAGGGCCATGGACAGACAGCCGTAGAAGGGGGCCATGGCCGGGTCGAGGAGATCGGCACGGGCCTGGTCGCGGTGGCGGGCCCAGTGCAGGGCCCGGGCCGCCAGCAGGGCCACGAGCATGATCAGGGACAGCGCCCAGGCCCCCTCGAAGACATCGCGCAGCCCTTCTTCGTGTGCGGGCAGCGCGACCCCGGCCGAGCCGAGGATGGCGGTGCCCATGACGCAGGCGTACCAGTTGGGGCCGAGACGGCGGACCCGGGCGGCGCGGGGGACGGAGGTGACGGGCAGAGACTGGGCTACGGTGACCACACCTCTACGGTCGCCCCGCCGCCCGCCCCTGACCAGGAGGTTCCCGCCTATGGGGGCATAAGCTGGTCTTATGAGCGAGGTGCAGGGGCCCCGAGAGCGCACGGAATCACTGGCCCACCGGGTGCCGGACCTGGCCGCACTGGAACTGCTGCTGGCGGTGGCGCGGCTGGGCAGCCTCGGGGCGGCGGCGCGCGAGGTCGGCATCACCCAGCCCGCCGCCAGCAGCCGGATCCGTTCCATGGAGCGGCAGCTGGGCGTGGCCCTGGTCGACCGCTCGCCGCGCGGCTCCCGGCTCACGGACGCCGGGGCGCTGGTGACGGACTGGGCCCGTCGGGTCGTGGAGGCGGCGGCGGCCTTCGACGCCGGTGCGCGGGCGCTGCGCGACCGGCGGGACTCACGCCTCAGGGTCGCGGCGAGCATGACCATCGCCGAGTACCTGCTGCCCGGCTGGCTCCTCGCGCTGCACGCCCAGCGGCCCGACACGGCGGTGTCCCTCCTCGCCGGCAACTCGGCGAAGGTCGCGGAACTGCTGCTGTCCGGCGAGGCGGACCTCGGCTTCGTGGAGGGGCTGACGGTACCGACGGGCCTGGACTCCGCCGTCATCGCCCGCGACCGGCTGATCGTCGTCACCGCCCCCGGCCATCCGTGGGCCCGCCGCCGGCGCCCCCTGACGCCGCAGGAGCTGGCGGCCACCCCGCTGATCCTCCGTGAGCGCGGCTCCGGTACCCGCCAGGTCCTGGACGCGGCGCTCGGCGGCCTCGCCCGTCCCCTGATCGAGCTGTCCTCGACCACGGCGGTCAAGGCGTCGGCGGTCAGCGGGGCGGGCCCGTCGGTCCTCAGCGAGCTGGCGGTGGGGGAGGAGCTGTCCATGCGGCGCCTGGTCGGCATCCCGGTGGAAGGCGTCTCCCTGCGCCGCGAGTTGCGGGCGGTCTGGCCGACGGGGCACCGGCCGACGGGGCCCGCGCGGGAGTTGCTGTCGCTGACGCGGGGCTGACGGGTGCGGCCGGTCGGGGGCGGGCGGCGCCCCGCAGCCGACGGCACTGCAGCTCCCCAGGGGCGCGGGGAACCGCGCGACCAGCCGGCCATGGACCCGCACCGGGTGACCCGCAACCCTGCGGCGCCCATCCGCCCGACCCCCGCGGCGCCGGACCGAAAACCCTTGGCCAAGCCACGCAGCGACCCGGCACCATGCTGCGCATGACCGCCACCGCCCCGCCCGCCGCAGGCGTCCGCGCCCCCTGGGAAGACCTCCCCGCCGCCGTCCGCGACGCCGTAGGCGGGATACTCGGCGCGCCGGTCGTACGGTCGGAGACACAGCGCGGCGGTTTCTCGCCCGGCGTGGCCGCACGGGTGCGTACCGCGGCGGGCGGCACCGGCTTCGTCAAGGCGGTGAGCGCCGAGACCAATCCGCACAGCCCGCATCTGCACCGCCGCGAGGCACGCACCGCCGCCGCGCTCCCGGCCGCCGTACCCGCGCCCCGGCTGCTCGGGACGTACGACGACGGCACCTGGGTGGCGCTGGTCTTCGAGGAGGTGGCGGGGCGTCAGCCGCACGTGCCCTGGCGGCCGGAGGAGTTGCGCCGGGTGCTCGACGCCGTGACCGTGCTCGCCCGCACCGGCACGCCGTGTCCCCTCGACGTTCCGTCCGTCGCCGAGGACCTGGCCGAGGGCTTCAGCGGCTGGCGCAGGCTCCTGGACGGTGAGGCCGGTGACGTACGCGACCGGCTCGGTGCCTGGACCGCCGCTCATCTTCCCGGCCTCGCCGCGCTGGAAGCCCGCTGGGCCGAAGGCGCCTCGGGGGACACCCTGGCCCATTGCGATCTGCGCGCGGACAACGTGCTGCTCACGGACGAGGGGGGCGTCGTCATCGTGGACTGGCCGCACGCCCTGCGCGCCGCCCCCTGGTTCGACCTGCTCGTCCTGCTGCCGTGCGTGCGGGCCCAGGGCGGACCCGACCCCGAGGAGGTCTTCACCGCGCACCCGCTGGGCCGGGGCGCCGACCGGGACGCCGTGACCGCCGCGCTGGCCGCCCTCACGGGCTACTTCCTGCGCAGCTCCCTGAATCCGCCGCCCCCGGGCCTGCCCACCCTCCGCCCGTTCCAGCGTGCCCAGGGAGACGCGGCCCTGGAATGGCTCAGAAAGCGGCTGTGACCACGTCCCAGCCGAGAACTCGGGGGAGCGGCCGGCCACGACGGCGCCGCAGTCGGCATAGGGCCCCGACCAGCCGCAGCGCACCGCACCCGCCGACGGCCGCATGCCGTACGGCGCCGTTCCGCTCAGCCCGCGGCAGCGACCAGCGCGCGCATCACCCGCAGGTCCTCGCCCATCTCGGGATGCCACTGCACGCCGAGCACCCAGCCCCGGTCCGCCGGCAGCTCGACCGCCTCCACCGTGCCGTCCGCCGCGTAGGCAGAGGGCACCAGTCCGGTGCCGAGCCGGTCCACGGCCTGGTGGTGGTAGGTGGGCACGGTCGTCTCCTCAGGGACGATCCCGGCGTACAGGCTGCCCGGCACCGGCTTCACCGGGTGGCCGCCGAACACCCCGACCACCTCCGCGTGCCCGTCCAGGTGCTGCACCAGGGTTCCGCCGAGCGCCACGTTCAGCAGCTGCATGCCCCGGCAGACGCCCAGCAGCGGCGTCCCGGCGGCCAAGGCGGCCCCGATCAGGGCGAGTTCCCAGGTGTCGCGGGCCGGGGCGGGCGGGCCGGTGCGGGGGTCGCGCTCGGCGCCGTACCGGGACGGGTCCACGTCCGGGCCGCCCGCGATCACCAGCCCGTCGAGCCGGGCCACCGTCGCCGCCGCCCGCTCGGGCGCGTCCGGCGGCAGGAGTGCGGCCAGCCCGCCGGCCCGCTGCACCAGCCGGGGGTAGGCGGCGGGCAGCAGGGCCGCCTCCAGTTCCCACACGCCCCAGCGGGCGCCGTTCTCCAGATACGTGCTCACACCGATCAACGGCCGTCCGGTCACGCCGCCCTCCCAGTCATCCAAAGGTGTCCATTGATACCTTTGCAGAGCGGAGTCACGTCAGGAAGCCCCGCAGCAGCGCCGCCGTGCCCGCGCAGTGCTCGCGCATCATCTCCCGCGCGCCGTCCGCGTCCCCGTCCAGCACCGCCTCCACCAGCGCGGTGTGCTGGCGCTGCGAGTGCTCCAGGTTGCGCACCAGCAGCGGGATGCAGTCGAGCAGGTCGTTGACGGTGGCCCGGACCGCCGCGTACTGCGCCGTCAGGGAGGGGGAGCCGCACAGCTCGGCCAGCGTCAGGTGCAGCAGGGTGTCCGCCCGGCGGTAGTCGGCCAGCGGGGCCTCGTGCGTGCGGTCCAGTGCCTCGCGCAGCCGGTCCGCCTGCTCCTCCGCCAGTCCGTGCGTCGCGCACAGCCCGGCCGCCCCCACCTCCAGGACCTCGCGGAACCGCAGGACGTCCTCGATGTCGACCTCGGCGATCCGGCGCCGCAGCTCGTCCTCGCCGCCGGCGTCCGCGCGCGGCCGCACGAACGTGCCGCCATAGCGCCCGCGCCGCGCCTCCACCAGCCCCTGGTCCTGCAGCACCTTCAGCACCTCGCGCAGCGTCACCCGGCTGATCCCGAGCCGCTCCGCCAGCTCCCGCTCGGCCGGCAGCCGCTCCCCGCCCGGCACCAGACCGAGCCGCACGACCTGGAGGATCTGCTCCAGCGCCTCCTCGAAGCCGTTGCCCGCCCGCACCGGCCGCAGCACCGGAGCGAGCCGGTCACCCACCCCCTGAGTGTCGCTCTCCCAGGACATCCGGCCGTACCCCCTTCCCAAGCAATGGTTCTGAGCAATACCTTATGGCTCCCGGCCCGGCCGAAAAAGCGCGAAGGCGCCGAAGGAGGCTCTCCCGTGGCAGACCGCACACCCCCGCTCAGTGTCGAGGAACTGCACGCCCTCGTCGCGAGCGGTGAGATCGACACTGTCGTCCTGGCCTTCCCCGATATGCAAGGGCGCCTCCAGGGCAAGCGGTTCGCCGCCCGCTTCTTCCTCGACGAGGTCCTGCACCACGGCACCGAGGGCTGCAACTACCTCCTCGCCGTCGACACGGAGATGAACACCGTCGACGGCTACGCGATGTCCTCCTGGGACCGCGGCTACGGCGACTTCGCCATGCGCCCCGACCTCGCCACCCTGCGCCGCATCCCCTGGCACCCCGGCACCGCCCTGCTCGTGGCGGACCTCGCCTGGACCGACGGGTCCCCGGTGGTCGCCGCCCCGCGCCAGATCCTGCGCCGCCAGCTGGACCGCCTCGCCGAACTCGGCTACACCGCCCAGGTCGGCACCGAGCTCGAGTTCATCGTCTTCAAGGACAGCTACGAGGAGGCGTGGGACGCGGGCTACCGGGGGCTCACGCCCGCCAACCAGTACAACATCGACTACTCCATCCTCGGCACCGGCCGCATCGAGCCCCTGCTGCGCCGCCTGCGCAACGACATGGCGGGCGCCGGCCTCACCGTCGAGTCCGCCAAGGGCGAGTGCAACCCCGGCCAGCACGAGATCGCCTTCCGCTACGACGAGGCCCTCGTCACCTGCGACCAGCACGCGCTGTACAAGACCGGCGCCAAGGAGATCGCCGCCCAGGAAGGCGTCTCGATCACCTTCATGGCCAAGTACAACGAGCGCGAGGGCAACTCCTGCCACATCCACCTCTCACTCGCCGACGCCGACGGCGACAACGCCATGGCGGGGGGCGGCGAGGGCGGGATGTCCGAGGTCATGCGGCACTTCCTCGCCGGACAGCTCGCCGCCCTGCGCGACTTCTCGCTCCTGTACGCCCCGAACATCAACTCCTACAAGCGGTTCCAGCCGGGCTCCTTCGCCCCCACCGCCGTCGCCTGGGGCCACGACAACCGCACCTGCGCCCTGCGCGTGGTCGGCCACGGCCGCTCCCTGCGCTTCGAGAACCGCCTGCCCGGCGGTGACGTCAACCCCTACCTCGCCGTCGCGGGGCTGGTCGCGGCCGGCCTGTACGGCATCGAGCAGAAGCTCGAACTACCCGAACCCTGCGCGGGCAACGCCTACGCCGCCGGCCTCGAGCACGTCCCGACCACCCTCCGGGAGGCCGCGGAGCTCTGGGAGAACAGCCCCGTGGCCAAGGCCGCCTTCGGCGACGAGGTCGTGGCCCACTACCGCAACATGGCGCGCGTCGAACTGGACGCCTTCGACGCCGCGGTCACCGACTGGGAGCTGCGCCGCTCCTTCGAACGCCTGTGAAAGGTCACCACGTGTCCGACCCGCACGAGCTCGTCGTCCTCAACCCCGCCACGGAAGAGGTCCTCGCCACCGTCCCCGCCGCGACCGGGGAGGACGTGGACGCCGCCGTCGTACGGGCCGCCCGCGCCCAGACCGGATGGGCCGCCCTCGCCCCCGCCGACCGCGCCCGGCTGCTGCGCCGCTTCGCCGACACCGTCGACGCCCGCCTGGAGGAACTCGCCCAGCTGGAGGTCCGCGAGGCCGGCCACACCGTCGGCAATGCCCGCTGGGAGGCCGGCAACGCCCGTGACCTGCTGCTGTACGCGGCCGGCGGCGCCGAACGCCTCCTCGGCCGGCAGATCCCGGTTCCCGGCGGCTGGAACGTCACCTTCCAGGAACCCCTCGGCGTCGTCGGTGTGATCGCGCCCTGGAACTTCCCCATGCCGATCGCCGCCTGGGGCTCCTTCCCGGCGCTGGCGGCCGGGAACGCGGTCGTCCTCAAGCCCGCCGAGACCACCCCGCTCACCGCGCTCCGCCTCGCCGAACTCGCCCTCGAGGCGGGCCTGCCCGAGCACGTCTTCCAGGTGCTGCCCGGCTACGGCCACACCGCCGGACGCGCGCTCGTGGACCACCCGGACGTCGCCAAGATCGTCTTCACCGGTTCCACCCGCACCGGCCGCGAGGTCATGGAGCGCTGCGCCAGGCTCGTCAAGCCGGTCACCCTCGAACTCGGGGGCAAGAGCCCCAACATCGTCTTCGCCGACGCCGACCTCAGGACCGCCCTCGACCCGTTCTCCTTCCTGGACAACTCCGGCCAGGACTGCTGCGCCCGCACCCGCATCCTGGTCCAGCAGACGGTGCTGGAGGAGGCCCGCGAGTTCCTCGCCGACGCGCTCGCCGCAGTCGTCGTGGGTGACCCGGCCGACGAGAAGACCCAGATGGGCCCGCTGATCTCCGGTCATCAGCTGGACCGCGTACGGTCCTACGTCCCCGCGGGCGCCCCGGCCCTGCGCGGCAGCGCCCCCGACGGCCCCGGCTTCTGGTTCCCGCCGACGGTCCTGACGGGGGAGCGGCCGGACGGCCGGGCGGCCCGGGAGGAGATCTTCGGGCCCGTCGCCGTCCTCCTCCCCTTCACCGACGAGGAGGACGCGATCCGCCTCGCCAACGACACCCCCTACGGCCTCTCCGGCTCCCTCTGGACCCGGGACCTCGGCCGCGCCCTGCGCGTCTCCCAGGCCGTCCGCGCGGGCAACCTGTCCGTCAACTCCCACTCCAGCGTCCGCTACTGGACCCCGTTCGGCGGCTTCAAGCAGTCCGGCCTCGGCCGTGAACTAGGCCCCGACGCCCTGACCGCCTTCACCGAGACCAAGAACGTCTTCATCAGCAACGTCTCCCCCAGCACGGAGGGCTCCGCACAGTGACCGACAACAGTGTTTGCCGCCGCCTGGCCGGCCGTACCGCCGTCGTGACCGGTGCCGGCAGCGGCATCGGCCTCGCCACCGTCCGCCGGCTCGCCTCCGAAGGCGCCCACGTCGTCTGCGCGGACGTGGACGAGGCCCGCGGCAAGGCCGCTGCCGACGAGGTCGGCGGACTCTTCGTGAAGGTCGACGTCACCGACCCCGAGCAGGTCGAGGCGCTGTTCGAGACGGCGTACGACACCTACGGCAGCGTCGACGTCGCCTTCAACAACGCCGGGATCTCCCCGCCCGACGACGACTCCATCCTGGAGACCGGCCTGGAGGCCTGGAAGCGGGTCCAGGAGGTCAACCTCACCTCCGTCTACCTGTGCTGCAAGGCCGCCATCCCCTACATGCGCCGCCAGGGCAAGGGGTCCATCATCAACACCGCGTCCTTCGTGGCGCGGATGGGCGCGGCGACGTCACAGATCTCGTACACCGCCTCCAAGGGGGGCGTGCTGGCCATGTCCCGGGAGCTGGGTGTGCAGTTCGCGCGGGAGGGGATCCGGGTCAACGCCCTCTGCCCGGGCCCGGTCAACACCCCGCTCCTGCAGGAGCTGTTCGCCAAGGACCCCGAGCGGGCCGCCCGCAGGCTCGTCCACATCCCGGTCGGGCGGTTCGCCGAGGCCGAGGAGATCGCCGCCGCCGTCGCCTTCCTGGCCAGCGACGACTCCTCCTTCGTCAACGCCACCGACTTCCTGGTCGACGGCGGCATCGCGGGCGCGTACGTCACGCCCCAGTAGGACGCACCCCGTCAGAGGAAGGTGTGCCCCTCACCGCGGTAGGTGGGCACGGTCGCGGTGACCGTGTCCCCCTCGATCAGGTGCAGGGCGTCGAACCGCTCGCACAGCTCGCCCGCCTTGGCGTGCCGGAACCACACCCTGTCACCGATGAGGAGGTCGTCGGCGGGCGAGCCGAGCAGCGGGGTCTGCACCTCGCCCGGGCCTTCCTGCGGGTCGTACGCCAGCCCCTCCGGCAGATACGGCACCGGAAGCCGGTCGGGGCCGGCGGCGCCGGAGGCCGGATAGCCACCGCCGAGCACGGTGACGACCCCGACCCCCGGCCGCCGTACGACGGGCTGGGCGAACAGGGCCGCCGGACGGCCGGTGAACGAGGTGTAGTTGTCGAAGAGCCGCGGTACGTACAGCCCCGAACCGGCCGCTATCTCCGTCACCGCGTCCTCGGCGGCGGTGTGCTGCACACTGCCCGTGCCGCCGCCGTTGACGAACTCCAGGCCGGGGACGACGGACCGGACCGCGCGTACGACCGCCGCCCGCCGCTCGGCCAGCTCACGGCGCGCGGCGGCCTGCATCAGCCGGATCGCCCGGGACCTGAACGGCCGCCCGGCCACCGCGTCCCCGACACCGGCGACATGTCCCTCGTACGCCATGATTCCCACCAGCCGGAACCCCGGCCGCCGGGCCACCGAGCGTGCCAGGTCGGCGAGCTGGGCGGGGGAGCGCAGCGGAGAGCGCCGCGCCCCGACCCGGATGCGGCCGCCCAGCAGCTTCAGGGAGGTGTCCAACTCCAGGCAGACACGCACCACTTCACCTCCGCCGTCGCGGGCGGCGTCGATGAGGTCGAGGTGCGCCGGATCGTCCACCATCACGGTCACCGCACCGGCGAGCTTGGGATCGGCGGCCAGCTCCGCGAAGCCGGCCCGGTCGGCGGACGGATAGGCCAGCAGGACGTCGTCGAACCCGGAACGCGCGAGCCACAGCGACTCGGCCAGCGTGAACGACATGACGCCCTGGAAGCCGTCCCCGGCCAGGACGCGCTCCAGCAGGGCCCGGCAGCGCACGGACTTGCTGGCGACCCGGACCGGCTTGCCGGCGGCCCGGCGGACGAGATCGGCCGCGTTGGCGTCGAAGGCGTCCAGGTCCACGATCGCGTAAGGGGCGTCGAGATGGGCGGTGGCCCGGTCGTAACGGGCCCGGTCGGCGGCGCGCGCAGTCATGACGGAAGCCTGCCAGAAGGGATTACCGCAGGGTAGGGGGACGTTCCGGGCAGATGCCCCGGTGCCGCGGACTGGTTCTGATTCTGGCCCGGACAACCCGTAGAGTGACGCGCACGTACCGCGGAACGCGCCCGGCCGCTTCACCTGAACCGGGATGCCGATCCGGCCGTACGGGTATGCGTGCCCGGGATGGAGCTTCTGCACCGGGCGCGGCCGAGCAGCGCAGCGGCCCGCGTACGTGAGGACGGCCCGGGCACGAGGAAACGGGGGGGTGCATGAGCACGGAAGCGCGCCACGCTCCCATCCCGCCGCGCCCCTCCGCTCCACCGCGCCCTTCGACTCCCCCCGGCCGGCCGGTGGACACCGGCGCCGAGCCGCCCGCACAGGGCACACCCCAGCGCCCGCCGGCATCCGACCCGGCGCCGCCCCACCCGACTCCCGCCCGCATGCCCGACACGACATCCCCCGAGGACCCCGACGACGAGCCGTCGGTCTTCATCCCCCGCGCCTCCCGCCCGTCCGCCGCGGGTTCCCCGCGCACCGACCAGCCGTCCACCGGCGGCACCGCGCCTGGGGGCCGGGTCTCGGGTGCGGGTGCCGTGGGCGACGGCTTGTCCGGCGGCGGAGGCCTCGTGCGTGACGGCCTGCCCGTCACCGGGGGAGGTCCCACGCGTGACGGCCTGCCCGTCACCGGGGGAGGTCCCACGCGTGACGGCCGGACGTCTGCCGCAGGCGGCGCGCGTCACGGTTCGGCTGCCGGGCGGTCGGCGGGTGACGGCCCGCTCTCCGGCAGCGGTGCCGACGACCGGTCCTCCGCCGCAGGTACCGTGCGCGCCGGCCGGCCGGCCGGCGGTGGCTCCGGGCGTGACGATCTGCCGGCCGGCGGGCGGGCCGTGCGTGAGGGGCGACGGCTGTCGGGTGAGGTCTTCGGGAGTGGTGCCGGCGCGCGTGGCCGCCATCCCGTGGTGCCCGAGGTCGCCGAGACCGCGAGTCCGCCTCCGCCGCCCGCCTCGGCTCGGTTCCCCGACGCCCCGCCCCGCTCGCGGCGCGAGGTCCCCGGCTCGGCGTCCCGGCGGCCGGAAGCGCCGGCGGAGACCTCCTCGGAGACGACCGCCCGGCTCCGTCCGGTCACCGCCGCGGAGACCACGACCCGGCTCCGGCCGGTCACCGAGTCCCCCGCGCCCCGCACCACCGCCGCCGCGTCCGTGCCTGCCCCGCCGGAGCCCCGCGGCTCCGGCGGCTCGCCCGTGCCTGCCGGCCGCGGTGGTGAGCGCCGTACCGCCGCCGCATCCGTCCCGCGTGGCCCCGCGGCGTCCGCCGGGCGCGCGCACGCGGGCGCGTGGAGTCCCATGGCCCCCGCCCACTCCGTCGGACCGCGGGCGGCCACGGGCTCGGCCGGCCCCGACCCGGCGCTGGCCTGGAGCGCCGGTGCGACCGCGTGGCCCGTCGTGTCGTTCGCGGAGCCCGAGGTGTTCGGCGAGCGCATCCGGCACCGGGTGGGCTCCCGCACCCTCGCCGCTGCCGCCTGCCTCGTGCTCGGCCTCGGTCTCATCGGCGGTGCCGTGACCGGGAGTTGGCTCACCGGCGACGACGGGGACAACGCCTCCGGCGACCACTTCGCCACCGCCGGGACGCTCTGGCACAACGTGCCCGTGGACCAGCTCTTCCCGCAGACCGTCCAGGGCACGGGCGCCGGACCCGGCGGCGCCGACCGCACGTGGACCCGGATCGCCGTGGCCCCGGACGGCGGCTGCGCCCACGCCTTCGACCCGCTGCTGCGGAAGGTCCTCGCCCCCGTCGGCTGCCAGCGGCTGCTGCGCGCCACCTACACCGACGCCACCCAGAGCTACGTCACCACCGTCGGCCTGCTGTTCACCAAGGCCGACCCCGCCGCCATGTCCGCGCTGGCCCGCCGTTTCCGCACCGAGCGCCTGGACCGGCGTGCCGATCTGATGCCCCGCCCGTACCCGGCCGAGAACACCCCCGCGGCCGGCTTCGGCGACAGGCAGCGCGCCTCCTGGACCATCTCCGTCCTCACCGACGCCCCTGTCGTCGCCTACGCCGTCTCCGGCTGGGCCGACGGCCGCCGCGTCGACGCGCCCCAGCCCGCCGCCGACGCCGTCAGCGCCGGTGCGACCACCGCACCGGCCCAGGCCGGCCTCGGCAACGAGGCCCAGGGCCTGGCCGACCGCATCGGGCGGCGCCTGCGCCAGAGCATCGGCACGGCCACGGAGACACCCTCATGAGGCGATCGATATGCGGCCACCGCCGCGTGGACCCGACCGGGGCGGCGGTGAGCCTGCTGCTCGCCGGCGCCCTCGCCCTGCTGCCGGCCACCGCCGCCCACGCCGACGGCATCCGCGCCCAGCAGTGGGCCCTGTCGGCGCTGAACCTGGACGAGGCCTGGCGCACCACCAAGGGCCGCGGTGTCACCGTCGCCGTCCTGGACACCGGCGTCGAGGCCGACCACCCCGACCTCGCCGGCAACGTCCTGCCCGCCAAGGACATGATCGGCTTCGGAGCCAGGCAGGGCGACCGCGCCTGGGCCCGGCACGGCACGGCCATGGCCGGCATCATCGCCGGGCACGGTCACGGCCCGGGCGACGGCGCCGGTGTCATGGGCGTCGCTCCCGAGGCGAAGATCCTGCCCGTACGCGTGATCCTCGAGGACGGCGACCCCGCCCGCGCCAAGGCCCGTACCAGCCGCGGCAACGCCCTCGCCGACGGCATCCGCTGGGCCGCCGACCACGGCGCCGACGTCATCAACCTCTCCCTCGGCGACGACTCGAACTCCGCGCACCCCGAGCCGAGCGAGGACGAGGCCGTGCAGTACGCCCTGAAGAAGGGCGTGGTGGTCGTCGCCTCCGCGGGTAACGGCGGCGACAAGGGCGACCACGTCTCCTATCCGGCCGCCTACCCCGGTGTCATCGCCGCGACCGCCGTCGACCGCTTCGACACCCGCGCCTCTTTCTCGACCCGTCGCTGGTACGCGGCGGTCAGCGCGCCCGGCGTCAACGTGGTCATCGCCGATCCCGACCACAAGTACTACGAGGGCTGGGGCACCTCGGCCGCGTCCGCCTTCGTCTCCGGCGCCGCGGCCCTGATCAAGGCCGCCCACCCGGACCTGAGCCCGGCCCAGGTCAAGACGCTCCTGGAGGACACCGCCCGGGACGCGCCGGCCGGTGGCCGGGACGACTCCCGCGGCTTCGGCATGATCGACCCGGCGGCGGCGCTGCGGGCGGCCGGGCGTCTGAAGCCGCGGGGCCTGCGCGCGGCGTCGTACGGCGAGAGGTACTTCGGCGCCGGACCGGACGCCCCCAAGGCCGCCTCCTCGGCCTCCGACTGGGCGGGCCCGCTGGCCGGCGGCATCGGCGGCGTCCTCCTGGTGGCGGGCGTGGTGCTGTGGAGGGGCCGCAGGGCGACGGCCTGAGGGCGTCCGGCGCCGGCCGCTATCCGGCGATGTACTCGATCTCGGGGTAGCGCGGCGAAGCACCCCACAGCAGATGCCCGGCGTCCGGGCGCCCGCGCAGCTGCAGATCGAAGAAGGCCCGCACGGCCGCCCGTACGGCGGCCACCGCCCGGTCGGCGGGGATCGTGCCGATCTGCAGCGTCTTCCGCAGCGGCTCGGGCCCCTGCGGGGCGAGGGCCACGATGTCCGTGTACGAGTTGTGGTCGGCGTCCGCGAGCCGCAGACAGCGGTGCCAGTCCCTCAGGTGCTGCCAGAACGAGGGCCAGCTCGGGTCCTGGTTCAGCCCGTCGTGGATCGCCGTGTCCATCAACAGGAACGGCCGGTCGAGTCCGTGCTCGACCACCGGCCCGTACAGCGCGCCGTCCAGGTCGACGCCGGCCCGCACCCGGTCGTCCAGGTACATCACGGACGCCGATGCGGCGCCGCCCCGTGAGTGCCCGAAGGCGCCGACCCGCGCGAGGTCCAGCGTCCCGCGCAGCCCGCGCGGGAGCGGACGCCGTGCGGCGTCGGGGTTGCCGCCCCGGTCCAGCACGGTCAGCGCGTCGAGGACGAACCGCAGGTCGGCGGCGCGCACCGCGACCGCGGCCGTACGGGCCTCGTCGCTCGCGCCGTCGGGCTGAGTGACCACCACGCGGCCGTCCGGGAACTCGACCTCGCCCGAGTCGTGGGGATGGTCGACCGCGGCCACGACATAGCCCCAGGACGCCAGCTCCTCGATGAGCAGCGTGTTGAAGGTGCGGTCCGCCTGATAACCCGGCGAGTGGAGCAGCACCGGACGGCGGCCCGGCCGGACCGGTGCGCGGTCCGCGCTGTGGGTCTCCGGGAACGCGTAGCCGTCCACCGCACCCCCGAAGCGGGCCTTCAGCGCACGCTCGGCTCCCGCCGGCAGCCAGGGGCGCTTCGGGTGGCCGTGGGCGTCGACGGCCGGGTACGTCACGGTCACCATCACCTCGCGCGGCTGCCCCGACCAGGGATCGGTCCGCGACGGATCGACCAGGTGCAGGTCCACGGCGCCCACCGGGGCGGGGCCGGTCGGCCCGGCCAGCCGGAGGGGGATGAGACCGGCCGCCGCGGCCGGCGTGGACACCGACAGGGGAACGGCGGCTGTGGCGGCGGCCGCGAGGCCACCGGCTATGAGGGATCGGCGAGTTGGGCGTACGGGAGGCACGGAGCTCCTTCCGCGGCCGGACCGAGGCGCACAGCACAAAGTAAAGAGGACGCCATCGTCCGGCCCGCTCATCGTCAAGTTCCTTAAAGAGTAGATCACTTGACGCTCAAATCTCGATCATTTACCGGTTCACACCGATCACTTACCATCGAACGCCGACACCGCCGCCTGTGCCGCCTCCTCCACCAGCGCGATGCCCCGGGCCTGGCTCTTCGTGCCCTTCGACAGCACCGCGACCAGATGGCCGGTGCCGTCCACCGTCACCCGTCCGATGCTGTTCACGTCCCACAGTCCCGTCGTACTGCGCGCCAGCCAACCGTTCTTCAGCGCCCACGAGTTGCCCTCCGCGGCGGCCGACACCCCCCACTGCTGGTCCGCCTGGACCGACTTCATCAGCCTCTGCAGATACCTCCGGGAGGCCGCGCTCAGCCGGGACTCCTCGGTGAACACCTGCTGCAGCAGGCGGAGTTGGTCCGAAGCCGTGGTCTGCGTCAGCCCCCACAGCTCGCCCTCGCCGCCGGAGGTCGAGGTCAGCCCGAAGCGCTTGTTCACCGCGTCCAGGCCGTCCGCCCGCCCGATCGTGTGCCACAGCGCCGTCGCGGACGCGTTGTCGCTGTTCTCGATCATCTTCGCGGCGTACGCCTGCTCGGCCGCGGTCAGCCACCGGCCCGCGTCCTGCGCCCGGAGCAGCAGCGCGGCCAGGATGTCGACCTTGACGATGCTCGCCGTGTCGAAGGCCCCGTCCCCGTACGCGGCGCTCTCCCCGGAGTCCACCGCCAGCACCGCCGCCGACACGCGCGCGCCCGCCGGCACCCTCACCCCCGTCATCGCCTTGCCCAGCAGCGCGTCCCGGTTCACCGCCGGCTCCGTCACGGATGCCTCCCTTCCCGCCCCGGCCGAGGGGGAGACCGAGGGCGCCGCCGACGATACGGCCGCCGTACCCGCGTGCGCCCGCTCCTTCACACACGCCGTACCCCCGGCCGTGACCCCGGCCACGGCGGGCTCCGGGGGACTCCATGGCCGCGATGCTCGGGGCGCGGACCCTGCGCCGCGTGGGACGGGTGTGAGACGGGGATCAGAGAACCCTGAGATCTTGGTGAAGGCTCCCGTGCAGCGGGCCGGTGAGGGGCCTATAGGGTCGGTGACCGTGGCGAACAAGAACATTCCCGACCCCGGTTTCTCCGACGACGACGGCTCCGCCGACCCCCGGCTGAGCGCCGCGCTCGCCGCCTGGGCCGAGGACCGCAGCGCCCTCGGGGCCGTGCTCGAGGCGCTGAAGGACGCCCGCCTGCTCGTCCCCGTCGTCGCCGTACTCGGCGAGGTCGAGGAGGACGAGAACGGGCTGCGCCGCGAGAAGACCAGCGACATGGCCGTACCCACCCTGAAGGCCGGCCACCGCACCGCCCTGCCCGCCTTCACCTCCACCGACTCCCTCGCCCGCTGGGACCCCGAGGCCCGCCCGGTCGCCGTACCCCTGCACCAGGCGCTGCAGGCCGCCGCCCACGAGAAGGCCGACACGGTCGTGCTGGACCTCGCCGGACCGGTGCCGTTCGAGCTGACCGGCCCGGCGCTGCTCGCTCTCGCCGAGGGCCGCACCAGCACCGACCCGCTCGCCGACCCGGCCGTGATCGACGCCGTCCGTACGGCGGTGGCGGCGGAGCCCGCCGTGCTGCGCGCGCATCTGGGGGCCGGACGGGCCGACGGCACCCTCGCCCTCGTCCTCGACCCGGCCGCGGCGCCCGCCGAGGCCGCCCGTGCGGTCGCCGAGCGCCTCGCCGCCGACGAAACGCTGAGGGCCCGCCTGGTGCGCGGCCTCGACCTGGCACTGCTGCCGGCCGGGACCACGCCTCCGGGCGAGCCCCTCTATGTGAAGGAGTAGGTCAGCTGTAGACGGGCCCGGTGTACTTCTCGCCCGGTCCCTGGCCCGGCTCGTCCGGGACGACCGAAGCCTCGCGGAACGCCAGCTGCAGCGACTTCAGGCCGTCGCGCAGCGGGGCCGCGTGGAAGGAGCTGATCTCGGTCGCGCTCGCGTCCAGCAGGCCGGCGAGCGCGGTGATCAGCTTGCGGGCCTCGTCCAGGTCCTTGTACTTCTCGCCCTCCTCGCTCAGCCCGAGCTTCACGGCGGCGGCGCTCATCAGGTTGACGGCGACCGTCACGATCACCTCGACGGCGGGGACCTCGGCGATGTCCCGGGTCATCGCGTCGAAGTCGGGGTCCTCAGGAGGGGTCTCACTCATGCCCCACACCATAGGCGGTGCTCCGGCGAGGTCTCCGATTAGCCCTTCCCCGGCGGTCCTGCTAACCTTGTGTAACGACCGGCTGGACAGCCCTGCGAACAACAGAGCGTCCGGCCCACAAGTGGAGGCTCCGATCTCCCACCCGACCGTCCTTGGGGACGGCGGGTCACCCGGTCAGGCGGCCACCATCGTTCCGTACGGACGATGGAGTCGCCCGAACTGCGCCCCGCGGTCACCGCGGCGGTGCTCCGGTAGTCATTGGAGCCCCGCCTGTGATCGTCCGGGGCATTTTTTGTGCGTCGGCGCGGTTAGGTCTTACGAACAAAGACGTTACGCGGCTGTCCGCCAGACCGTCGCGTGGTGCTACCGAGGAGGATCCATCAGCGCCGAGCCCCGCATCAACGACCGGATTCGCGTTCCCGAGGTGCGACTTGTCGGTCCCAGTGGCGAGCAGGTGGGCATCGTCCCGCTCGCGAAGGCACTGGAGCTTGCGCAGGAGTACGACCTGGACCTGGTCGAGGTCGCGGCGAACGCCCGTCCGCCCGTGTGCAAGCTCATGGACTACGGGAAGTTCAAGTACGAGTCGGCCATGAAGGCCCGTGAGGCGCGCAAGAACCAGGCGCACACGGTCATCAAGGAGATGAAGCTCCGGCCGAAGATCGACCCGCACGACTATGACACCAAGAAGGGTCACGTCGTCCGGTTCCTCAAGCAGGGCGACAAGGTCAAGATCACGATCATGTTCCGTGGTCGCGAGCAGTCCCGGCCCGAACTGGGCTACCGACTGCTGCAGCGCCTCGCGGAGGACGTCCAGGACCTCGGTTTCGTCGAGTCGAACCCGAAGCAGGACGGCCGGAACATGATCATGGTCCTCGGTCCGCACAAGAAGAAGACCGAGGCGATGGCCGAGGCCCGTCAGGCGCAGGAGGCCCGCAAGGCCGAGGCGAAGGCGAACCCCGGTAAGTCGCAGAACGCCGCGGACCCGGACGCTGTGAACGCCGAGGCCTACGACGAGACCCCTGCCGAGGCTTCCGCCGAGGCGTGATCCCGGGGGACTCCCGTCCCCGAGGATGTAACCGATAGAACGACGCTCCACCGTGCCCGGTTTCGCGACCGGGCATCGGAGCGCCACCGACGAGGAGAGAACGGCGCTATGCCGAAGAACAAGTCGCACAGCGGTGCCAGCAAGCGCTTCAAGGTCACCGGCTCCGGCAAGGTGCTCCGCGAGCGCGCCGGCAAGCGCCACCTGCTCGAGAGGAAGTCGTCCCGCATCACGCGTCGCCTCACCGGCAACGCCGAGATGGCCCCGGGCGACGCCGCGAAGATCAAGAAGCTTCTCGGCAAGTGACGCGGCGGCGCTCTGAGCGCCGTGCGTCTGGACCGGGACCGAATCGATTCCGGGTCGTGTGAGTACCCCCACGACCCCGCTACAAGGAGTTAACAAGTGGCACGCGTCAAGCGGGCAGTCAACGCCCACAAGAAGCGCCGGGCGATCCTCGAGCAGGCCTCCGGCTACCGCGGTCAGCGTTCGCGCCTGTACCGCAAGGCCAAGGAGCAGGTCACCCACTCGCTGGTCTACAACTACAACGACCGCAAGAAGCGCAAGGGCGACTTCCGTCAGCTGTGGATCCAGCGCATCAACGCCGCTGCCCGCGCCAACGGCATCACCTACAACCGCTTCATCCAGGGTCTGAAGGCCGCGAACATCGAGGTCGACCGCAAGATCCTGGCCGAGCTGGCCGTGAACGACGCCAACGCGTTCGCCGCGCTCGTCGAGGTCGCGCAGAAGGCGCTGCCGTCGGACGTCAACGCGCCCAAGGCGGCGTGACGCTGCGCCGGCTTCCGGCCGACGCTCACTGAAGGACCCGCAGGCTGTATGGCTTGCGGGTCCTGCTGTTGGGGCGGCTGCGGCGTGCTGCGTCCGGCTGCGGGCCGGTGGGGGCCGGTCGCGCCCACCTGGCAGCGCCGCACAGGGAACACAGCCCCGCGCCCCTTCCGGGGCGCTGCCCCCCGGCGCCATGAAGAGAAGACTTTCTTGAAGGTGAAGAGGATGACGCCCGCCCCCGAGCTGATCTCCCCCCGGTCCGCCCGTGTCGCCGCCGCCCGTCGGCTCGCCAAGCGGAACTTCCGGGGCAAGGACCGGCTGTTTCTCGCGGAGGGGCCGCAGGCCGTCAGGGAGGCCGCCGGGCACAGGGGTGCGGACGGCACCCCCACCCTCGTCGAGCTGTTCGCCACGGTCGAGGCCGCGGAGCGGTATGCCGACATCATCGGGGAGGCCCGTAGCGCCGGCGCCCGGGTGCACCTCGCCTCCGAGGACGTCATCGCCGACATCTCCACCACCGTCACCCCGCAGGGCCTGGTCGGGCTCTGCCGGTTCCTGGACACGCCGTTCGAGGAGATCCTCGCCGCCCGGCCGAAGCTGGTCGCCGTGCTCGCGCACGTCCGCGACCCCGGGAACGCAGGGACCGTGCTGCGCTGCGCCGACGCCGCCGGAGCCGAGGCCGTGATCCTCACCGACGCCTCCGTCGACCTGTACAACCCCAAGGCCGTACGCGCCTCCGTCGGCTCCCACTTCCATCTGCCCGTCGCCGTGGGCGTCCCCGTCGAGCGGGCCGTGGAGGGGCTGAAGGGCGCCGGTGTACGGATCGTGGCCGCCGACGGCGCCGGAACCGACGATCTCGACGCCGAACTCGACAAGGGCACCATGGGCGGGCCCACCGCCTGGGTGTTCGGCAACGAGGCCTGGGGACTCCCGGAGGAGACCCGCGCCCTCGCCGACGCCGTCGTCCGCGTCCCCATCCACGGAAAGGCCGAGAGCCTGAACCTCGCCACGGCCGCCGCCGTATGCCTCTACGCGTCAGCCCGTGCACAGCGCGCCTCCGGAGGCTGCCGCTCCGTCACCGACAGCTAGTAGGGTGACCAGCTCGGGGCCCTGCGCCGTCTGAGAGGTGGGGTACGCGGATGAGTGTGGCCGGCACGAGCAGCGCGCCGGGGGGACGGGACGCACGGCGCACAGCCGTGCCCCGGCAGGGCGATCCCGCGGGCCTCGACCCCGACCAGCTGCCCGACGGCCTCGTCGTCGCCGACGAGCACGGCCGCGTGGTCTGCTTCAACGCCGCCGCCGCCCGCATCACCGCCGTACGCGCCGCCGACGTCCTCGGGCAGCCCCTGGAGAAGGCGCTGCCTCTGGAGGACCTGGAGGGGCGCCGCTGGTGGCAGCTCACCGATCCCTACGGGGGTCTGGCGATCCGTACCCGGCAGCCGGAGCGCAACCTGCTGCTGCCCGGCGTGCGGGAGGTGCTCGTCTCCGCCCGCTACGTGCGCGCCGAGCCCCTCGGCGCCGTGCGGCGCGTCGTCGTCTCGCTGCGCGACACCGAGGCCCGCCGCCGGACCGAGCGCAGCCACGCCGAGCTGATCGCGACGGTCGCCCATGAACTGCGTTCGCCCCTGACCTCCGTGAAGGGCTTCACCGCCACGCTGCTCGCCAAGTGGGAACGCTTCACCGACGCCCAGAAGCGGCTGATGCTGGAGACCGTCGACGCCGACGCCGACCGGGTGACCCGGCTCATCGCCGAGCTGCTCGACATCTCGCGGATCGACTCCGGGCGCCTGGAGGTGCGCCGGCAGCCCGTCGACATCGGGGCCGCCGTCTCCCGTCACATCCAGGCCTACGTCGCCGCCGGCCAGCCCGCCGGCCGCTTCCTGCTGCGCGTCGAACAGCCGCTGCCCGCCCTGTGGGCCGACCCCGACAAGGTCGACCAGGTGCTCAGCAACCTCATCGAAAATGCCGTGCGGCACGGCGAGGGAACCGTCACCATTGACGTCACGCCCTGCGCATCCCCGCGCGAGGGCGAGGAAACCGGCACGTCGGTCACGGTGAGCGACGAGGGTCCCGGCATCCCGGAGGAGTCCATGAACCGCGTCTTCACCCGCTTCTGGCGGGGCAGCAAACGCGGCGGCACGGGCCTCGGGCTGTACATCGTCAAGGGCATCGTCGAGGCCCACGGCGGCACCATCACGGTCGGCCGCGCCACCCGTGGCGGCGCCGAGTTCCGATTTACCTTGCCCGTGAGCGCCCCGGCGTACCTCGTCTGAGAACGCCTGAGCAGCCCGCGGGCGCATTCGTCTGCCTCCACCCCGTTAGACTCGGCCTTTGGCACCTTTGTGTCCTTCACACGGCCCTCGGCAAGCGCGGAGTCGGTGACGGGGACCATCCGCCAGCCAATCGGAAGCACGGGAAGAAATGTCGGCACCCAATAAGTCGTACGACCCAGTCGAGGTCGAGGCGTTGAAACCGGAAGAGATCGAGCGCATGCGGGACGAGGCGCTCGCCGCCTTCGCCGCCGCGGACTCCCTCGACGCGCTCCACGAGGCCAAGGTCGCCCACACCGGCCCCGCCTCCCAGCTGGCCCTCGCCAACCGCGAGATCGGCGCCCTGCCCCCGCATGCCAAGGCCGAGGCCGGCAAGCGCGTCGGCATGGCCCGCGGCGCCGTGAACAAGGCCCTCGCCGCCCGCCAGGCCGAGCTGGAGGCCGAGCGTGACGCCCGCGTGCTCGTGGAGGAGGACGTCGACGTCACGCTGCCGTACGACCGCGTACCGGCCGGCGCCCGCCACCCGCTGACCACGCTCTCGGACCGCATCGAGGACATCTTCGTGGCCATGGGCTACGAGGTCGCCGAGGGCCCGCAGGTCGAGGCGGAGTGGTTCAACTTCGACGCCCTGAACATCGGCCCGGACCACCCGGCCCGCGGCGAGGCCGACACCTTCTTCGTGCAGGGCCCGGACGGCGGTACCGAGTCCGGTGTCGTGCTGCGCACCCACACCTCGCCCGTGCAGATCCGCTCCCTGCTGAGCCGTGAGCTGCCGGTCTACGTGATCTGCCCCGGCGTCGTCTACCGCACCGACGAGCTGGACGCCACCCACACCCCGGTCTTCCGCCAGGTCGAGCTGCTCGCCGTGGACGAGGGCCTGACCATGGCCGACCTCAAGGGCACCCTGGACCACATGGTGCAGTCCCTGTTCGGCGAGGGCATGAAGACCCGGCTGCGGCCGAACTTCTTCCCCTTCACCGAGCCGAGCGCCGAGATGGACATGCTCTGCTACGTCTGCAAGGGCGAGTCCGTCGGCAACCCCGACCGTCCCTGCCGCACCTGCTCCAGCGAGGGCTGGATCGAGCTCGGCGGCTGCGGCATGGTCAACCCGCGGGTGCTCACCGCCTGCGGCGTCGACCCGGAGAAGTACAGCGGCTTCGCCTTCGGGTTCGGCATCGAGCGGATGCTGATGTTCCGCCACAACGTCGAGGACATGCGAGACATGGTCGAGGGTGACGTCCGGTTCACCCGGCCGTTCGGGATGGAGATCTGATGCGGGTCCCGCTTTCTTGGCTGCGGGAGTACGTCGACCTGCCGGCGACGGAATCCGGCCGCGACGTCCAGGAGAAGCTCGTCTCGGCCGGTCTGGAGGTCGAGACCGTCGAACAGCTCGGCGCCGACCTCAAGGGCCCGCTGGTCGTCGGCCGGGTGCTGACCATCGAGGAGCTGGAGGGCTTCAAGAAGCCGATCCGCTTCTGCACGGTCGACGTCGGCCAGGCCAACGGCACCGGTGAGCCCCAGGAGATCGTCTGCGGCGCCCGCAACTTCGCGGTCGGCGACAAGGTCGTGGTCGTCCTCCCCGGCGCCACGCTGCCCGGCGGCTTCTCCATCGCCGCCCGCAAGACCTACGGCAGGACGTCCCACGGCATGATCTGCTCCGGCGACGAGCTGGGCATGGGCGACGACGGCAGCCACGGCATCATCGTGCTGCCGCCGGAGACCGAGGTCGGCAAGGACGCCATCGAGCTGCTGGAGCTCGTCGACGAGGTCCTGGACATCGCCGTCACCGCCAACCGCGGCGACTGCCTGTCCATCCGCGGCGTCGCCCGCGAGACCGCCATCGCCTACGGCCTGCCGCTGCGCGACCCGGCCCTGATCGACGTACCGGCCCCGAACGCCTTCGGCTACCCGGTCCAGGTCTCCGAGCCGTTCGGCTGCGACCGCTTCACCGCCCGCACGGTCACCGGCCTGCGCCCCGAGGCCCGCTCCCCGATCTGGCTGCAGCGCCGGCTGCAGAAGGTCGGCATGCGCCCGATCTCGCTCGCCGTCGACGTCACCAACTACGTGATGATGGAGCTGGGCCAGCCGCTGCACGCCTACGACCGCACGCTGGTCCAGGGCACCATCGGCGTGCGCCGGGCCCGGGAGGGCGAGAAGCTCGTCACCCTCGACGGCGTCGAGCGCAAGCTGCACGCCGAGGACCTGGTCATCACCGACGACCGCGGCCCCATCGGCCTCGCCGGTGTCATGGGCGGCGCCAACACGGAGATCGCCGACCACGAGGTCACCGAGGACGGGGCGAACGGCACGACCGACGTGGTGATCGAGGCGGCCCACTTCGACGCCGTCTCGATCGCCCGTACGGCCCGCCGGCACAAGCTGCTGTCCGAGGCGTCCCGCCGCTTCGAGCGCGGCGTCGACCCGCAGGCCGCCGCGGCCGCCGCGCAGCGCACCGTGGACCTGCTGGTGCTGCTCGCGGGCGGCACGGCCGAGGCCGGTGTCACCGAGGTCATCGCGCCCTCGGCCCCGCACACCATCACCGTCCCGGCCGACCACCCGGACAAGGTGGCGGGTGTCGTCTACGGCCGTGAGACGGTCGTCCGCCGCCTCCAGGAGGTCGGCTGCGACGTGTACGGGCAGGACGAGCTGATCGTCACCGTCCCGTCCTGGCGGCCCGACCTCGCGGACCCGAACGACCTGGCCGAGGAGGTCATCCGCCTGGAGGGCTACGAGAACCTGCCCTCCACGCTGCCCAAGCTCCCCTCGGGCCGCGGTCTGACCCACCGCCAGCGGCTGCACCGCCGGGTCGGCCGCGCGCTGGCCGGAGCGGGCTACGTCGAGGCGCCGAACTACCCGTTCGTCAGTGAGCAGGTCTTCGACCAGCTCGGCCTGGAGTCCGACGACCCGGTCCGCCGCGTCGTCAAGCTGGTCAACCCGCTCAGCGACGAGGAGCCCGCCCTCCGCACGACGCTGCTGCCGGGTCTGCTGGGTGCCCTGCGGCGCAATGACGGCCGGGGCTCGCACGATCTGGCCCTGTTCGAGACCGGGCTGGTGTTCCACCCCGCTCAGGAGCAGCGTGTCGCCGGGCATCTGCCTGTCGACCGGCGTCCCACCGACGACGAGATCGCCGCGCTGAACGCCGCGCTGCCCGAGCAGCCGCGGCACGTGGCCGTCGTCCTCACGGGCGCTCGTGAGCAGGCCGGCTGGTGGGGCAAGGGCCGTCCGTCGGGCTGGGCCGACGCCGTCGAGGCGGGGCGCGCCGTCGCGCGGGAAGCCGGTGCCGAGCTGATCGTCCGCAAGGGCCGGTACGGTCCGTGGCACCCCGGCCGCTGTGCCGAGCTGGTGGCCGTCGCCGACGGCGCGGAGAAGGTCGTGGGCCACGCGGGCGAACTGCATCCGCGGGTCCTCAAGGCCCTGGGCCTGCCCGAGCGCACCTGCGCGATGGAGCTGAACCTGGACGCCCTGGAGGCGGTGGGCGACGGTGCCCCGCAGGCGCCGAGCATCTCCACGTTCCCGGTCGCCACGCAGGATGTCGCCCTCGTGGTCGACCTGCCCGTCCCGGCCGCGGAGGTCGAGGCGGCGCTGCGGGAAGGTGCGGGGGAACTTCTGGAGTCCATCCGGCTGTTCGACGTCTACGAGAACGCCGAGCAGCTGGGGGACGGGAGGAAGTCGCTGGCGTATGCGTTGCGCTTCCGGGCGGGTGACCGGACGCTGACCGTGGACGAGGCTTCGGCCGCGCGGGACGCTGCGGTTGCCCTTGCGGGCGAGCGGACCGGGGCGGTTCTGAGGGGCTAGTGCGCCCCAGGGTCGGGGAGCTGCTCTTGTTCGGCGGCCTCGGGTGATTCGTGGCTTGTCGCGCAGCTCCCCGCGCCCCTGGGTTGGCTGCCCTCCGCCAGCTGCATAAATGCAGGTTGGGTGGGGTGGCCTCACTCGTTCGGGTGGTCATCGGAGGTGATCCGGTCCACCCGGCGCCCTGCCGTGGACAGAATCGGACCGGCCTTTCGGGGTCGGTCCGTCTGCTCTGTCAGGGCCCACTTGGGGGACCAGAGGCATGAACCGCAGCAAGGCACGGGCGCCCACCGCGCGCGGCGTCGTACTGACCATGGCCTGGGGCGCCGTGGCGGTCGGCTACAAGTGGGGCTGCCCCATCGCCCGGCAGGACGGGTTCGGCGCGCGCGTCGTCACCAGCGCCGTGTTCCTCGCCGTCGGTGCCGGGCTGATATTCCATGTCCGCCGTGCGCTGCTGCGTGAGCTTCGGCAGGCCCGCCGGGTGGCCAGGGCCGCGCAGAGCGTCGTCCTGCGCCCGCTGCCGCCCCGCCTCGACGGGCTGGTCCTCGCCGCCGCCCAGCTGTCCGCGGAGCGCGGCGCGTGCGTCGGCGGCGACCTGTACGAGGCGATCGCCACCGAGCACGGGGTACGGGTGGTGATGGGGGACGTACGCGGGCACGGTCTGGCCGCCCTCGGCACCGTCGCCGCCGTCCTCGGCAGCTTCCGCGAGGCGGCGCACGACGAGCCCGAACTCGGCGGCGTCCTGCGCCGGCTGGAGCGCGCTCTCGCCCGGCACCTGCGCGAACGGGCCCGCGCCGAACACCCCGCACACGGCGGCCCGGACCCCGATCACCCGGTCGCCGAGGAGTTCGTGACCCTCCTCCTCCTGGAGATCGACCGGGAGGGCGGTCTGCGGGCGCTCAACTGCGGTCACCCCTGGCCGTATCTGCTGCGCGACGAGAGGGTCGAGCCGCTGACGCACGGCGACCCGCTTCCACCCCTGGGACCGTTCCCCCTGCCGGCGGCGCTGGACGCCCACTCCTGCGGACAACTGCTTCCCGGCGACTTCCTGGTTCTCTACACGGACGGTGTGGAGGACGCCCGGGACAGCCGGGGCCGGTTCTTCTCGCTGCCCAGGACACTGTGTGAAGCCGTACGGGACACCCCCGTCTCCCCCCAGACGATCCTGTGCACCCTCTTCACGGCACTCCTGCACCACACGGGCGGCAAACCCACGGACGACATAGCTCTGTTGGTCCTACGGAACGACCGGGGAAAGTCCGGCTGCGCCGGTCCAGGGGCGCGGGACAGTGCCACACGCGGCTCCGCCGCGCGGGCGCGACCAGCCACAACGCACCCACAGCCGACAACGCACCGTTAGCCCCCGGTCGCCCGGCCAAGCCACCGCTTTTTTCGAGGGGGAGCCGGCGGCTTGGCCGGATTCCCAGTCAACCGGCTGAACACGCTGAGCGACACCGCGTGTACAGCCCGGATGCGAGCACTCCGTTCACACCCCGTGTGAAGGCGGAGCCACTACGCTGACCCGCACCAGGCCACTCGGGGGGCATCCCATGCAGCCCAACACTCTGCTCGACGCGATCCTGGACGAGGCGGGGATCTCGCACGCCGGCCTCGCCGCCCACGTCAACCAGGCGGGCCGGAGACGGGGCCTCGTGCTCCGGTACGAACACACGGCCGTGGCACGCTGGTTGAAGGGGCAGCGGCCGCGCGGCCAGGTGCCGGACCTGATCTGCGAAGTGCTGGCCGCGCGTCTGCACCGGCCGGTGACCCTGGACGACATCGGCCTCGGGGTGCCGGGTGAGCCGAGCACACCGCACGCCGGTTCGCTCAGCGGGTTCGTCGAACGCGCCACCGCCCTGTGGCGTTCCGACGAACAGCAGCGCCCGCACGTGCTGGGCGCTCCCGCCGTCACCGGCACCCCGGCCGTCATGCCGGTGTGGGAGTGGGAGAACCCGCCCGAGGACGTCGATGTCTCGCGCGGCGGCCGGCACCGGGTCACCGCGGCCGACATCGAGATGCTGCGGGCCGCGCGGACGCACTACGAGCAGATGTACCGCAAGGCCGGCGGCATCGCGACCCGGACGCGGATCGTCGGCTTCCTGAACGCGGAGGCGGCGCCGCTGCTGCGCGGCAGCTACACCGACGCCACCGGGCGCCAACTGCACCGGGCCACGGGCGGGCTGGTGGCCATCGCGGGCATCTGCGCCTACGACTCCGACGCCCACGGTCTCGCGCAGCGCTACTTCCACCAGGCCCTCAGACTCGCAAAGGCGAGCGGCGACCGTGGACTTGGCGCCTATGTCATAGCGCTGCTGGTCAACCAGTCGCTGTTCATGCGGGAGTACCGGCAGGCGGTCGCCTTCGCCGAGGCCGCGCTGCGGGCCGCCGGCAAGCACATCACCCCGGCACTCGGCTCGGACCTGTACGCGATGCAGGCCAAGGCCTACGCCCACCTCGGCGACTCCGGCAGCGCCCTGTCCTGCATCCGGCGCGCGGAGCAGGCGGCCGAGCGGATCCGGCGCGGGTACGAACCCGACGAGACCGGCTATGTCCAGCCCGGCCTGGTCAACGTGCAGGTGGCCGAGGCGCTGCTGAGCCTCGGTGAGCTGGCCGCCGCCCGGGAGCACGCCGCGGCAGCGGTCGACAACCCCGCTCACGACCGGGGGCGGGTGCACCGGCTGGCCATGCTCAGCACCATCGAACTGCGCCAGGGCAACGCCGACAAGGCGGTGGCCACCGCCGTGCAGATGGCCGAGCAGGCCCGCGGGATGGAGTCCCAGCGGCTGCGCGACAGACTCCGCGCGGTACGCGAACACCTGGTGCGCTGTGGCTCGGCCGGGACCGCCGAGGCCGCCGAACTCATCGACGGGGCACTGCGCGTACCGCTGTAGGCCCACTGTAGGTGCACCGTCCCTGCTGCGATATTGCCACTTACTCGGCGGAAGGTGGCAGAACCGTGCAGTGGACGAAACAGAACGAACAAACTGTGTATGCGAACCGCTGGTTCAGCGTCAATCTCGCAGATGTCGAGCTGCCGGACGGCCGGCACCTCGACCACTTCCTGATCCGGCTGCGTCCGGTGGCCGTGGCCACGGTCGTCAACGACGCCAACGAGGTGCTGCTGCTGTGGCGGCACCGGTTCATCACCGACAGCTGGGGATGGGAACTGGCCGCGGGTGTCGTGGAGGACGGCGAGGACATCGCGAGCGCCGCTGCCAGAGAACTTGAGGAGGAGACCGGGTGGCGGCCGGGGCCCCTGCACCACCTGATGAGCGTGGAGCCGTCCAACGGCCTCACCGACGCACGGCACCACATCTACTGGTCCGACCGGGGCGAGTACCTCGGGCACCCCGTGGACGACTTCGAGTCGGACCGCCGGGAATGGGTCCCCCTCAAACTCGTCCCCGACCTGATCGCCCGTGGGGAGGTCCCGGCCGCCAACATGGCGGCCGCGTTACTCCTGCTGCACCACCTCAGGCTCGCCGAGGGCTAGCGGGCCAGCGCCTGCCAGACCGTCACGACGACCGCTCCGAGTGCCGTGAGCGCGGCGACCGAGGGCAAGGGCCAGCGTGCGTGTTCCAGGGAGACCATCCGGGAGTTCAGCTCGTCCACTTCCTTGGCGGTCTCCCTGGTGCGGTGACTGAGCAGCGCCAGCCCTCCCTCGACGCGGGCGTACGCGACGTCGAGGCGGCGACGTAACTCTGCGAGTTCCTCCTGGACCACGGAATGATCGGAATCTGTGGTCACGTCTTCATTCCTCTCTGTGGCCGAATGTGGTCCTCCACATCCGTTGCATGGGCATGAAGAGTCAACTCGCCTGGTGGGCGCGTGGGGAGCGTGTGCGAGGGGCATATGCGAGCCCGGCGCACACACGGTGTGTGAAACAGACGGGCCCGGCACGCAGTTCGATGCCGGGCCCCTAAGGCGTAGCTCTGTGTGATCAGCCGTAGGTGTAGAAGCCCGAGCCGGTCTTCCGTCCGAGCCGGCCCGCCTCGACCATGCGCTGCAGCAGCGGGGGAGCGGCGTACAGCGGCTCCTTGTACTCGGCGTACATCGAGTTGGCGATGGAGACGATCGTGTCCAGGCCGATCAGGTCGGACAGCTTCAGCGGGCCCATCGGGTGGGCGCAGCCCATCTCCATGCCGTTGTCGATGTCCTCACGGCTGGCGATGCCCGACTCGAACATCCGGATCGCGGAGAGCAGATACGGCACGAGCAGCGCGTTCACCACGAAGCCGGAGCGGTCCTGGGCGCGGATGGCGTGCTTGCCGAGCGCCTTCTCGGCGAAGACCTGGGCGCGGCTGAGGGTGCCCTCGGAGGTGGTGAGCGCCGGGATCAGCTCGACGAGCTGCTGCACCGGGGCCGGGTTGAAGAAGTGGATGCCGACGACGTGGTCGGGGCGGGACGTGGCGACCGCCAGCTTCACCAGCGGGATCGAGGAGGTGTTGGAGGCGAGGATCGCGTCCGGGCGGGTCACCACCTGGTCGAGCACCTGGAAGATCTCCGTCTTCACCTGCTCGTTCTCCACGACGGCCTCGATCACGAGGTCGCGGTCGGCGAACTCGCCGAGGTCCGTGGTGAAGCTGAGGCGCGCCTGGGTGGCGTCCCGCTCCTCCTCGGTGATCTTGCCGCGCTCGGCGGCCTTGGCCAGGGAGTTGAGCAGCCGGGTCCGGCCGATCTCCAAGGCCTCGCCGGTGGTTTCGGCGACCTTCACGTCCAGTCCCGCGCGGGCGCACACCTCGGCGATGCCCGCGCCCATCTGGCCGCAGCCCACGACTCCGACGCGCTCGATGTCGGTCACATCGTCCCCTTTGCTGCTTCTGTCGGCTCTCGGCAGACCTCCGGGTTCGGCGCCTGCTCCGATCGTGCACGTTACCGCCAAGTATCGATGATCGATCGCCCGGGTCGGGGCATCCTTGGCGCGGAACGATCCGTGACGGAGCGGATCCGTGGTGTACGGGGGTGTGCGGATGGGGCGGCTGGCACGGCGGGCCTTCACCCTGGCGATGCTGTCGCCGCTGGTCACGGCGCCGTTCGCGGTCGCGGGACCGCCTCGCCGGCCGCGCGCGACCACCGAGATGCGGGGCATGTGGATGGCGACGGTGTCCAACCGGGACTGGCCGTCCCGGCCCGGCCTCACCGCGGCCGCGCAGCGCAGGGAACTGATCGCCCACCTCGACAAGGCGGCCCGCGCCCGGCTCAACACGGTCGTCTTCCAGGTGCGGCCCACCGCCGACGCCCTGTGGCCGTCACCGTACGAGCCCTGGTCCGAGTACCTCACCGGAACCCAGGGCCGCGACCCCGGCTGGGACCCGCTCGGCACGGCCGTGCAGGAGGCGCACGCCCGGGGGCTGGAACTGCACGCCTGGTTCAATCCGTACCGGATCGCGAACCACGCCGACCCCGGCCGGCTCGCCGCCTGGCACCCGGCCCGCGAGCACCCCGACTGGGTGGTGCCGTACGGCGGGAAGCTGTACTACAACCCCGGCCTGCCGGAGATCCGCGCCTTCGTCCAGCAGGCGATGCTCGACGCCGTCGCCAGGTACCCGGTCGACGCCGTCCACTTCGACGACTACTTCTACCCGTACCCGGTCGCCGGGCAGACCTTCGACGACGATGACGCCTACGACCGCTACGGCGGCGACTTCTCCAGCCGGGCCGCCTGGCGGCGGGACAACGTCGACACGCTGGTGAAGGAGATGGCCGCCGGCATCCGAGGGGTCCGGCCCGGCACCCGGTTCGGGATCAGCCCCTTCGGGGTCTGGCGCAACGCCTCGACCGACCCGCGCGGCTCGGACACCCGGGCGGGTGTGCAGACGTACGACGACCTGCACGCGGACACCCGTACCTGGGTGCGCGAGCACTGGATCGACTACATCGTGCCGCAGCTGTACTGGAACATCGGCTTCGCCGCCGCCGACTACGCGAAGCTGGTCGACTGGTGGGCGTCGGTCGCACAGGGCACCGGGACACAGCTGTACCTCGGCGAGGCCCTGTACAAGGCGGGGGCCGCCGGGCAGCCCTCGGCCTGGCAGGACCCGGTCGAGCTGTCCCGGCACCTCACCCTCGCCGCTCGCCACCCGCAGGTGCGCGGGCACGTGTTCTTCGCCGCCAGGGACGTGGCGGCCGACCCGATCGGGGCGATGTCACGGGTGATCGCCGACCACTACGGGCGATCGGCGAAGCCGCCCCGTTGATCCATCGCCTGCTCGTCCCGGTGCTTGACCTGGCAGTCGGGTCCCGGGGACATGATCGCCTCGTGCCCGTCCTCGAACCGGACGCGGTACGGCGGGTTGCCCTCGGAACCGAGCACTTCGACTACTTCAGAGACCTGGTCGTGTTGGCCGACCACCCTGCCGTGCTGGACAAGACGGTCGCCCTTGGCTGCACGCATCTGCAGGTCCTCCTCATGATCATGACCGCTGGGTGACGGCGATGCACACGAGCACGGCGACGGCGGTCACCGGGGCGGCCGCCGTGAAGTGCTCGCCCAGCAGCAGCGCCGACCACACCAGTGTGAGCAGGGGCTGAGCCAACTGCAACTGGCTGGCCCGCGGGATGCCGATGGCCGCCATGCCCCGGTACCAGACGACCAGACCGAGGAACTGCGAGCCGAGCGCCACCCACAGCAGACCCGCGATCCCGTGCGCGGTCAGCTGCACGGGTTCGTACGACAGGGCCACCGCGGCGGCGGGCGCGCCCAGCGGCAGGCACAGCACCAGCGCCCAGCCGATCACCTGCCAGCCCGGCATGACGCGGGCCAGCCGGCCGCCCTCGGTGTAGCCGGCCGCGCACACCAGCAGGGCCGCGAACAGATAGCCGTCGGCGGCCGTGAGCGCGCCGCCGCTCTGCGTCACGGTGAAGGCGACCACGGCCGCGGCCCCCGCCAGCGCGGCCAGCCAGAACCGGCGCGAGGGCCGGCTGCCGGTGCGCAGGGCCGACAGCACGGCGGTGGTCAGCGGCAGCAGTCCCACCACGACGGCGGCGTGCGCGGTGGTGGAGGTCTGCAGGGCGAGCGTGGTCAGCATCGGGAAGCCGAGCACCACACCGGCCCCCACCACGGCGAGACCCGGCAGATGCCGGCGCTCGGGCAGCGGGACCCGGAGGGCGAGGAGACAGCCGCCCGCGACGAGTGCGGCGAGGACACTGCGCACGGCCACCAGCGACCAGGGGCCGAAGCCCTCCAGCCCCCAGGCGGTGGCCGGGAAGGTCAGGGAGAAGGAGGCGACGCCGAGGGCGGCGAGGCCGGTGCCGAGGCCCTGCCGCTCGCGGGGCGTGGTGACCGCTATCGAGCTCGGGGCGGTAGCGCTACTCTGTGTTCTCATGAACCAGCGTAGCAGCGTCAGTGAACTGGCAGAAGAGCTTCGTCGTGACATCAACCGCTACTCTCCAGGTGGAAAGCTCCCGTCGAGCCGGGTGCTCGTCGAGCGATTCCGCGTGAGTCCGGTGACCGTCTCGCGCGCCCTCGCCCGGCTGGCCGCCGAGGGGCTGGTCGTGACCCGGCCCGGAGCCGGTGCGTTCCGGGCCGGACCGCGCGCGGCGGAGACACCGGCCGGGGACACCTCCTGGCAGGAGGTCGCGCTGAGCGCGGACGGCGCCACCGAGCTCGTACCGCGCACGGTCGACGCCTCCGGGGTCACCGTGTCACTGGCCGCGCCGCCGCCCGGCGTGCTGGAGTTCAACGGCGGCTATCCGCATCCCTCCCTGCAGCCCGAGCGGGCCATGGCGGCGGCCCTGGCCCGGGCCGGGCGGCGGCCGGGCGCCTGGGGGAGGCCGCCGCTGGAGGGACTGCCGGAGCTGCGGGAGTGGTTCGCGCGCGGCATCGGCGGCGCCGTCACGGCCGCCGAGGTACTGATCGCGGCCGGTGGCCAGTCCGCCCTGGCCACCGCCCTGCGCGCGCTCGCCCAGCCCGGCGCCCCGGTCCTCGTCGAGTCGCCCACCTACCCCGGCATGCTGGCCCTCGCCCGTGCCGCCGGCCTGCGCCCCGTCCCGGTACCCGTCGACCCCGACGGCGTACGCCCCGACCTGCTCGCCGACGCCTTCCGGGCCAGCGGTGCCCGGGTGTTCGTCTGCCAGCCGCTGTTCCAGAACCCGACCGGTGCCGTCCTGGCCCCCGGCCGGCGCGCCGAGGTGCTGCGCATCGCCCGGGAGGCCGGCGCGTTCGTCATCGAGGACGACTTCGTCCGGCGTCTGGTGCACGCCGACGCGGGCCCGCTGCCCCGCCCGCTGGCCGCCGACGACCCGGACGGAGTGGTCGTGCACGTCGGCTCGCTGACCAAGGCGACCTCGCCCAGCTTCCGGGTGAGCGCACTGGCCGCGCGCGGCCCGGTGCTGGAACGGCTGCGGGCCATCCAGGTCGTGGACAGCTTCTTCGTCCCCCGGCCGCTGCAGGAGGCGGCCCTGGAACTGGTCGGCTCCCCGGCCTGGCCCCGGCACCTGCGCAACCTCTCTGCCGAGTTGAAGACCCGCCGCGACGCCATGACCGCCGCACTCGCGGCGCAGCTGCCCGAACTCGCCCTGCCGCACATCCCCTCCGGCGGCTACCACCTCTGGCTCCGCCTGCCCGACGGCACCGACGAATCGGCCTTCGCCGCGGCCGCCCTGCGCGTCGGCGTCGCCCTCACCCCCGGCCGCCCCTACTTCAGCGCCGAACCCCCCGCCGCCCACCTCCGGCTGAGCTTCGCGGCCGTCGCCGGGACCGGGGAGATCACCGATGGGGTACGGCGCCTGCGGACGGCCTGCGACGAGGTCTTCCAGGGCGCGGGCAGGGGGAATCCGGTCGACGCCCGCGCCCGTGGCCTGCGAGGATCCGGATCATGAGGGAGGGGCCCGGCCTCGCCGACGGCTACGAGTTCTCCGCCGAGACCGCACGCGCCGACGTCGACCGCGTCCACGGACGGCTGCCGGCCGACGCCTACTGGGCGATCGGCCGGACCCGCGAGAAGCACGAGCGGGCCATGGCGCCCTCGCTGGACTTCGGGGTGTACGACCGGGCCTCGGGGGAGCAGGGGGGTACGCGCGCGTGGTGACCGGCCGGGCGCTGTTCGCCTGGCTCGCCGACGTTACGTGGCCCCCTCGGGGCGCGGCCCGAGGGGGTCGGCGCCGCCTTCGTCGGCCGTCCAGGCGCGGCCACCTGAGGCCATACGGCCTGCGCCGCGTTCTGCTCGCCACGCAGGACGCCCAGGGGTGCACCAGAAGGTGGACTTCCGGCCGCTGGACCACCCCGGGCAGTGGATGGTCCACCCCTTCGAGCAGGGATCCGCACCTTCGCGTGGGCAGCCCGCTCGCGTGAGCGGCCGCACACCGGCCGTAACTGGCGGGCGACAGCCCTTGACCTGCACTCACTCTCGGCTCACCATCACCGCATGCCACTGAGGGTGACGTTCGTCGCCGCCGCGCGCAGCGCCCCGCTGCTCGCGGAGCGCTTCGAGGACGACCGGCCGCTGGACCAGGCCGGCTGGGACGAGGTCCAGCACGCCGCCGGGGACCTGCTGCCGCTGGCGGCGGCCGAGCTGCGCTACTGCTCGCCGACCCCGCGCAGCCGGGCCACCGGCGACGCACTCGGGTACGCCCCGCTGGTCCAACTGGCCCTGCGGGAGTGCGACATGGGCCGGTGGCGCGGGATGACCCTGGGCGAGGCGATGGCCCGGGAGCCGGAGGCGGTGGACAGCTGGCTCGCCGATCCGCGCGCCACCCCGCACGGCGGCGAGTCCCTGCTGTCCTTCATCTCCCGGGTGGGCGGCTGGCTGGACACCCGGCCGGCGGACGACGCCGGCCGGATCGTCGCCGTGGCCGAGCCCGCCGTGATCCGCGCGGCTCTGGTCTACGCCCTGAAGGCGCCGCCCGCGACCTACTGGAACATCGACGTGCGCCCGCTGTCCGCGTCCACCGTCACCGGCCGCGCGGGCCGCTGGAACCTGCGCCTGGACGGTGTCCGCACTCATTCCTCGCGCACATAGTCCGTGGTCAGCACCAGATCCTTCGCCGGACCGCCGACCCGCCACACGGTGCGCCAGTGAGCGGCGTCCTGGACGGTGAACTCACCCCGGTAGAAGTCGGCCGCGCACGGGTGGCCGGCGACACACCGCCCCGAGGTCAGGTCCAGCTGGTGGAAGGGCCGCCCGTCCGCGAACCGCACGTCGGCCGTGCCCGACGTGGGCCCCGGCAGGAACCGCAGCGTCCGGCTCGCCGGGCGCGCCACACCCTGCCAGGTGAAGGTGCCGGACTCCTCGTGCAGCAGGCCTCCGCCGGTCAGCGGGGTGAAGCGGGCGACCCCTTCGAAGCGGCCCTCGTCACCGCTCGCCAGATCCCGTACGTCCCGTTCGACGCGCCAGTGGCCGGCGAGGTGCGCCAGTACGTCGGCCACCGGCCAGAACTTGTCCATCACCGCGCCTGTCGTCGTCGCTCCTCGCGCAGTCGCCCGCGCCCCTTCGGGGCGAGCCTAAAGCGTGCCCGCGCTCCGCCGGTTGACGTTGACGTGCTCACATCACGACTACGGAGTGATCAGACAGAGGCAGCCGTCGCGTCCTCCTGCGCGGGCTGCTGGCCGAGCGGCAGCAGCCCGCGCTCGGCGAAGACCTTCTTCGCGGCGAAGGTGGCGTTCAGTGCCTTCGGTATGCCGCAGTACACGGCGGAGTGCAGCAGCGCCTCCGTGATCTGCTCCGGCGTGAGCCCCACGTTCAGTGCCGCGTTCACATGGACGTCCAGCTGGGCCTCGCAGCCGCCGAGCGCGGTGAGCATGCCCAGGGTGACCAGCTGGCGGTCGCGCGGGGCCAGTGCGGGCCGGTCGTAGATCTCCCCGAAGGCCCAGGCGACGACCTGGTGGCCCAGCTCGGGGTTGATGTCGGCGAGCGAGTCCACGACCCGCTGCCCGGCCTCGCCGTCGACGTTCTTCAGGACCTCCAGGCCGCGGGCGAAACGTTCGGCACGGGTGGTGCTCTCGCTCATGTCTGCTCGTCCGTCCCCGTCTGCCGCTCGTGCAGCAGCCGTTCATAGTGATCGATCTTGTCGTCCAGCGCGGCCGCGTTGCGCCTGAGCGCCCGGATGCGGCCGGCCAGTCCGGCGCGGTGCTCTCGGAGCATGGCCAGCCGGTCGGTGACCGTCGCGTCCCCCGCCGACCGCAGCCGCGCGAAGCGCTGCATGTCGGCGATCGACATGCCGGTCTCGCGCAGCCGCAGCAGGAACTCCAGCCAGGCCAGGTCGGCCGTGTCGTACCGCCGCTGGTTGCCGGTGGTCCGGCCGACCCGCTCGATCAGGCCGGCCTTCTCGTAGTAGCGCAGCGTGTCGTGCGACAGGCCCGTGCGTTCGGCCACCTGGGCGATGGTCAACGACGCCTCGTGGTCCTGCGGGAGGGGTGGTCCGCTGGTCATGGCAAGAACCCTAGAACCTGGAGTGCGCTCCAGGTCAAGCTCCTACTACCGGCTCGCCAACCGCGCCTAGTCGACGTCGAACTCGTCGACGGCGCCGGTGACTTCCACGGGGTCCAGGCCCCCGGCTGTGACCATCATCACCGCCGTCACCGCCCTGGCGGGTGTGCAAATGGTCATGCTGGGAGTGATCGGGGAGTACACCGGCCGCGTCTACCACGAGGTGAAGGGTCGTCCGCACTTCCTGGTGAAGGCGACCACCGTGGACCGGACGAAAGACCTCATTCCTTGAAGCGACAGATCCTCTCCTTCGCCATGGTCGGTGTGATCAACACCGCCGCTTATTACTGTCTCTACCTGATGTTTCTCATGTGGCTGCCCTATCTGGCCGCGCATGTTCTCGCTTTTGCGCTCAGCATGGTCGGATCCTTTTTCCTGAACGCGCGCTTCACCTACCGGACGCGGCCGACCTGGCGGAAGTTCCTGTTGTTCCCGCTGACCAATGTGACCAACTTCCTCATCACCACGGCCGGCGTGTATGTGATCGTCGACGTCCTGCACGCCGGCAGCCGTTTCGCCCCGCTGCTCGCCTCCGCGGCGGCGATCCCGGTCACCTTCGTCGTCTCGCGCTGGGTGATGCTCCCGAAGGCGGTCGCCTAGCCGGTGCCTGGTGGGTGCATAGTCGATTGCATAAAGCTGCAGCCCTACGTATAGTCATGCCATCACGAGGAGGATGGACATGGCGGTACGTGCGGCGGTGGCCGGAGCGAGCGGATACGCGGGCGGAGAGCTCCTGCGCCTGCTCCTCGCGCACCCCGAGGTCGAGATCGGTGCCCTGACCGGGAACTCCAACGCCGGCCAGCGGCTCGGCGCGCTCCAGCCGCATCTGCTGCCGCTGGCCGACCGCGTGCTCGCCCCGACCACGGCCGAGGTGCTCGCCGGGCACGATGTGGTCTTCCTCGCGCTGCCGCACGGACAGTCCGCCGCCGTCGCCGAGCAGCTCGGCCCGGACGTCCTCGTGGTCGACATGGGCGCCGACTTCCGGCTGAAGGACCCGGCCGACTGGGAGACCTTCTACGGTTCCGAGCACGCCGGCACCTGGCCCTACGGCCTTCCCGAACTTCCGGGTGCCCGCGCCGCGCTGGAGGGGTCCAAGCGCATCGCGGTGCCCGGTTGCTACCCCACCGCCGTCTCCCTGGCCCTGTTCCCGGCCTACGCCGCCGGACTCGCCGGACCCGAGGCGGTGATCGTCGCCGCGTCCGGCACCTCCGGCGCGGGCAAGGCGCCCAAGCCGCATCTGCTCGGCAGCGAGGTCATGGGCTCCATGTCGCCGTACGGCGTCGGCGGTGGCCACCGGCACACCCCCGAGATGATCCAGAACCTCAGCGGGGTGGCGGGGGAGCGGGTCGCGGTCTCCTTCACGCCGACCCTGGCACCGATGCCGCGCGGGATCCTCGCCACGTGCAGCGCGTCCGCAGCCGCGGGCGTCACGGCCGACTCCGTCCGGGCCGCGTACGAGAAGGCCTACGCCGACGAGCCCTTCGTCCATCTGCTCCCCGGGGGGCAGTGGCCCGCCACGGCGTCCGTCCACGGTTCCAACGCCGTTCAGGTGCAGGTCGCGTACGACGAGTCCGTGGGCCGCATCATCGCGATCAGCGCCATCGACAACCTGACCAAGGGCACCGCGGGCGGTGCCGTCCAGAGCATGAACATCGCCCTGGGTCTCGACGAGACCACCGGGCTTTCCACGATCGGAGTCGCACCGTGAGCGTCACGGCAGCCAAGGGATTCACGGCGGCGGGCATCGCCGCCGGGATCAAGGAGAACGGCAACCCCGACCTGGCCCTCGTGGTCAACAACGGGCCGCGCCGTGCCGCCGCGGGCGTCTTCACCTCCAACCGTGTGAAGGCCGCGCCGGTGCTGTGGTCCGAGCAGGTCCTGAAGAGCGGCCAGGTGTCGGCGGTCGTCCTCAACTCGGGCGGTGCCAACGCCTGTACGGGCCCCAAGGGCTTCCAGGACACCCACGCCACCGCCGAGAAGGCCGCCGAGGTGCTCGGCCGGGGCGCCGTCGAGGTCGCCGTCTGCTCCACCGGTCTCATCGGCGTCCTGCTCCCCATGGACAAGCTCCTGCCCGGTGTCGAGACGGCCGCCGCGCAGCTGTCCGAGCACGGCGGCGAGAAGGCCGCCATCGCCATCAAGACCACCGACACCGTCCACAAGACCTCGGTCGTCGGCAAGGACGGCTGGACCGTCGGCGGCATGGCCAAGGGTGCCGGCATGCTCGCCCCCGGCCTCGCCACCATGCTGGTCGTCCTCACCACCGACGCGGACCTCGACAACGGGACGCTGGACAGCGCCCTGCGCGCCGCCACCAAGGTGACCTTCGACCGGGTCGACTCCGACGGCTGCATGTCCACCAACGACACCGTGCTGCTCCTCTCCTCCGGCGCCTCCGGCATCACCCCCGAGTACGCCGAGTTCGCCGACGCCGTACGGCAGGTCTGCGACGACCTCGGCCGGCAGCTCATCGGCGACGCCGAGGGCGCCAGCAAGGACATCAAGGTCGAGGTGATCAACGCGGCCAGCGAGGCGGACGCCGTCGAAGTGGGCCGATCCATCGCCCGCAACAACCTCCTCAAGTGCGCGATCCACGGCGAGGACCCCAACTGGGGCCGCGTGCTCTCCGCGATCGGCACCACGAGCGCCGCCTTCGAACCGGACCAGCTCAACGTCGCCATCAACGGCGTGTGGGTGTGCAAGAACGGCAGCGTCGGCGAGGACCGCGAGCTGGTGGACATGCGCTACCGCGAGGTGCACATCGTCGCCGACCTGGCCGCCGGCACCGAGACCGCGACCATCTGGACCAACGACCTCACCGCCGACTACGTCCACGAGAACAGCGCCTACTCCTCATGACCACGAAGCGGAAACACACGGCCCTGCCCAAGGCCCAGATCCTCATCGAGGCCCTCCCCTGGCTGACCCGGCACCACGGCAAGGTCGTCGTCATCAAGTTCGGCGGCAACGCCATGGTGAACGAGGAGCTGAAGGCCGCCTTCGCCCAGGACGTCGTCTTCCTGCGGCACGCCGGCCTCAAGCCGGTCGTCGTCCACGGCGGCGGCCCGCAGATCAGCGCCGCCCTCGACAGGCACGGCATCGTCAGCGAGTTCAAGGCCGGCCTGCGCGTCACCACCGAGGACGCCATGGACGTCGTACGGATGGTGCTCGCCGGGCAGGTGCAGCGCGAACTCGTCGGCCTGCTCAACCAGCACGGGCCCCTCGCCGTCGGCCTGACCGGTGAGGACGCGCACACCATCACCGCCACCAAGCACCAGCCCGAGATCGACGGCGAACTGGTCGACATCGGCCGGGTCGGCGAGATCACCGCGATCGACACGGGCGCCATCGAGGCACTGCTCGCCGACGGCCGCATCCCGGTCGTCTCCTCCATCGCCCGCAGTCAGGACGACGGACATGTCTACAACGTCAATGCTGATACGGCGGCTGCGGCACTCGCTGCGGCACTGGGCGCCGAAACCCTCATGGTCCTCACCGACGTCGAGGGCCTCTACGAGGACTGGCCGGACTCCGACGAGGTGATCAGCCGCCTCACCGCTTCCCAACTGGAGAAACTCCTGCCGGACCTGAGCTCCGGCATGGTGCCGAAGATGGAGGGCTGCCTGCACGCCGTGCGCAACGGCGTCAACACCGCCCGCGTCATCGACGGCCGGGTCCAGCACTCGATCCTGCTGGAGATCTTCACCGACGAAGGCATCGGCACGATGGTCGTGCCGGACGAGGCCGAGGGGGAACCGTCATGAGCAACCAGGAGCTGACCGAGCGCTGGCAGGGCGCGCTCATGAACAACTACGGCACCCCGCGCCTGCCCCTCGTGCGCGGGGAGGGCGTGAAGGTGTGGGACGCCGAGGGCCGGGAGTACCACGACTTCGTCGGGGGCATCGCCACCAACGCCCTCGGCCACGCGCACCCGGCGATCGTCGAGGCCGTCAGCAAGCAGATCGGGCAGCTCGGCCACATCTCCAACTTCTTCATGGCCGAGCCCACCGTCGCCCTCGCCGAGCGGCTGCTGCAGCTCTTCGGCCGGGAGGGCCGGGTCTTCTTCTGCAACTCCGGCGCCGAGGCGAACGAGGCCGCCTTCAAGATCGGCCGGCTCACCGGGCGCACCCACATGGTCGCCACCACCGGCGGCTTCCACGGCCGTACGATGGGCGCCCTCGCGCTCACCGGCCAGCCCGCCAAGCAGGACCCCTTCCGGCCGCTGCCCGGCGACGTCACCCACGTGCCCTACGGCGACGCCCAGGCGCTCGCCGCCGCGGTCACCGAGGAGACGGCGCTGGTCGTCATCGAGCCGATCCAGGGCGAGAACGGGGTCGTCGTGCCGCCGGCCGGCTATCTGAAGGCCGCCCGTGCCATCACCGCCGCCACCGGCGCCCTGCTGGTCCTGGACGAGGTGCAGACCGGCGTCGGCCGTACCGGCACCTGGTTCGAGTACCAGGCCCACGAGGGCGTGCTGCCCGATGTCGTCACTCTCGCCAAGCAGCTCGGCGGCGGACTCCCGCTCGGCGCCACCGTGGCCTTCGGCCGGGCCGCCGAACTGCTCCACCCCGGCCACCACGGCACCACGTTCGGCGGCAACCCGGTCGCCTGCGCCGCCGGACTCGCCGTCCTCGACACCATCGCGAACGAAGGACTGCTGGAGAACGTCAAGCGGCAGAGCGAGAAGCTGCGCGAGGGAATCGAGGGACTGGGCAACCCGTTGATCGATTATGTGCGGGGTGCCGGGCTGCTCCTGGGTATCGTGCTCACCGGGCCGCGCGCGCAGCAGGTGCAGCAGGCGGCCCAGGAGGCCGGGTTCCTGGTGAACGCGCCCGCCCCCGACGTCGTACGGCTCATGCCGCCGCTGAACATCTCCGACGCCGAGGTGGGTGCCTTCCTCCAGGCACTGCCCGCAGTCCTCGACGCAGCGAACCCAGTGGATGGGGACGGACGATCCGGAGAATAGGACGACGATGAGGCCAGCGCAGGACCACGAGCAGGCGGCGGGTGCCGGACCCGCAGTGCCGCAGACCCGCACCGCGCGGCACCGCCGGATCGTGGACATCCTCAACCGGCAGCCGGTGCGCTCACAGAGCCAGCTGGCCAAGCTGCTCGCCGACGACGGGCTGAGCGTCACCCAGGCGACGCTCTCCCGCGACCTCGACGAGCTGAACGCGGTGAAGATCCGCAACACCGACGGCGAGCTGATCTACGCGGTGCCGAGCGAGGGCGGTTTCCGCACGCCGCGCGCGCCGCTCGGGGGGTCGGCGAAGGAGGAGCGGATGCGGCGCCTGTCCCAGGAGCTGCTGATCTCCGCGGAGGCCTCCGCCAACCTCGTGGTCCTGCGCACCCCGCCGGGTGCGGCCCAGTTCCTGGCCTCGGCCATCGACCAGGCGGAGCTGCAGGACATCCTGGGCACGATCGCCGGCGACGACACGCTGCTGCTGATCAGCCGGGACCCCACCGGAGGGCAGGCCCTGGCGGACCATCTGCTGCGGCTGGCGCAGAACGGTCACTGATCCCGCATGCGTCGGCCCGCCGGTCGGCGCAGAATGGAAACGTGATCTTCCGCGGCGGGCGGGCGGGTGGGCGGGCAATCCCGTGGCGGCCCTCGACCGTATACAGAGGTGTGTCGGGATTCCGGTTCCCCGTGAGCCGCCTCCCGGACGAGGCTCTGCTGTCCGGGCTGGCCACCGGTGATCCGGAACTCGCGGACACGTTCGTACGGAGGTTCCAGCACCGGGTCTTCGGAGTCGCCATGGCGGTCACCCGTGATCAGCAACTCGCTGAGGACGTCGCCCAGTTGACGTTCGAGCGGGCCTGGCGGCATGCCCAGATCTACGACTCGCGCCGCGGCTCGGTCGCCACCTGGCTGACGACCATCGCGCACAACCTGGCCGTCGACGCCGTCCGCGCACAGCGGACCGAGCCGATGGCGTCCGAGGACCTCGACGCCCTCCTCGACGTCGTCACCGAGACCCCCGAGCGGTGGGCCCTGGCCGACGAGGCCTCCTCCCGGCTGCGGGCCGCCCTGGCGCAGCTGCCCCGGGAGCAGGCCCGGGCTCTGGTGATGGCGGGTATCTACGGGCTGACGGCCCAGCAGATCGCCGAGCGGGAGGGGATCCCGCTGGGCACCGCCAAGACGCGGGTCAGGGCCGCGATGGCGAAACTGCGCACCACCCTCGCGTCTCCGCAGCGAGGCGACCATGTCCAGTGACCCGACCTGCGTCAAGCTGCGGGAGATCGGCGCCGAGCTCGCGCTGAGCGTGCTGTGCGGCAGCGAGCGGGCCGAGGCGGTCGCCCATCTGGACAGGTGCGCGGACTGCCGGGAGTACGTCCGGCAGCTGACCCTGGTCGGCGACCGGCTGATCGGCCTGCTGCCGGACAGCGACCCGCCCCCCGGTTTCGAGGCCCGGGTGGCGCGCAGGCTGGCCCAGCAGGCGACGGCGCAGGAGGGGCGCGGACCCGCGCGCGCGTTCGGCCGTACACCCCGGAGTTTCCGTGGCCGGGCCCGCCGGGCCAGGCTGCGGCTCGCGGCGGTCGCCACCACGCTGGCGCTCGCCGTCGGGTTCGCCGGCTGGGCGGCCGGCACCGCCGTCCAGGAGGTCACGGCGACCGCGCCCGCCACCGAGTCCGAACCCGTCCTGGTCGGCGACATGGTCTCGACCGGTGACAGCGGCCAGCCCGTCGGCGAGGTCTACGCCCACGCCGGCACCCCTTCCTGGCTCTTCGTGTCCGTCGATCTCTCCGGCACCGGCGGCCCCTACACCGGCACCGTCAACTGCCTCCTCGAGCACACCGACGGCACCCTGTTCCGCGTCGGGGACTTCCCGGTCCGCGGCGGACGCGGCGACTGGGGCGTCGGCGCTCCCGGCAACCTGTCGGCCGTCTCCGGCGCCCGCCTGACCTCCCCCGACGGCACCGTCCTGGCCACGGCCCACCTGCAGAAGGGCAAGGTGGTGACCCCCGAGGTGTGACACGGGCCGTTCGGCTCAGCGGCGCTGCGGCCCGGGCAGGGCCGCCTCCAGGGCCGCGGTGAGTTCGGCGACCGTGGGCCGGGACGCCGGGTCGGGCCGCAGGCAGGCGTCGACGGCGGCGGCGAGGGCGGGCGGCAGCCGCCGCCGGGAGGCGATCGGCGGAGCGGCCCCCTCCGTCTGCGGATACCGGTGGTCCTGGCCGCCGGTGACGCCGTCGTCCGTCTCTGCCCTGCCCCCGGACGCCTCTGCCCTGCCCCCGGGGCCGGTCTCGCCGTGGTCGAACGGCACCTGACCGCACGCGACCTCGAACAGCGTGACGCCGATGCCCCACACGTCGGCGGCGGCCGTGAGCGGACCACCGCGGGCCTGCTCCGGAGCCAGATAGCAGCAGGTACCCACGCCGGCCGGCGCCGGTCCGGGCGGCCGTGCGACGCTCAGGTCCAGCACCTTGGCATGACCGCGCTCCACCACCACGTTGGCCGGCTTGAGGTCCAGGTGCAGCAGGCCCCTGCCGTGCAGATAGTGGATCGCGGAACACAGCTGCACCCCCAGCAGCGCCACGTCCGCCGCGCCCGGCCGGCGCCGCAACCGGTGCACGAGGTGGGACAGCGTCTCACCGGTCAGTGTCTCCAGGACGACGAGCGGCTCCGGCGACGCGAAGACGTCGTAGCCCCGGACCAGATGGGGGTGGCTGAACTCCCGCAGCCACCGGCCCTCCCGCAGCAGCCGCTCGCCGAGCTGCGTCTCACCCCGCCGGTCCGGCCGCACGGCCTTGAGCACACAGCGGCAGGCACGCTCCGTGCTCCAGGCGTCGTAGACGTCCTGCCAGCCGGTGCGCGCCAGCTGCGCCAGGATCTCGTATCCCGGCGCCGGCCTGGTGCCCGGTGCGAGGGGCCCGGGGCCGCTCATGACGGCACCGCTCCCGCACTGAGCCGGTGCAGCCGGGCGTACGTCCCCTCGACGCGGAGCAGATCGGCATGGGCGCCGTGCTCCACGACCCGGCCGTGGTCGAGCACCACGATCCGCGTGGCGTCGCGGACGGTCAGCAGGTTGTGGGAGATGACGACGGTGGTCCGCCCGGCCATGAGCCGGCGCAGCGGGTCCATGATCCGCCGGCCGGACCGCGCGTCGAGCCCCGTGGTCGGCTCGTCCAGCAGCAGCACGGGCGCGTCCCTGATCATCGCGCGGGCGATCGCGAGGCGCTGGCACTGCCCGCCGGACAGCGTCCGGCCGCGCTGGCCGACCAGCGTGCCGTAGCCCTCCGGGAGCCGCTCGATGAACTCGTGGGCGTCGGCGGCACGCGCCGCCGCGACGATGTCCGCCTCGCTCGCGCCGGGCCGGCCGTAGGCGATGTTCTCCCGCACGGTGCCGTGGAAGACGAGCGTCTCCTGGAGCACCACCGCGACGTTCTCCCGTACGGCGGCCGGGCTCAGCTCCCGCAGATCGACTCCGTCGAGCAGGACCGCGCCCCGGTCGGGGTCGTAGAAGCGCAACTGGAGCTTGGCGACCGTGGACTTGCCGGCTCCGCTCGCCCCCACCAGCGCCAGGGTCTCGCCGGGCGCCACCTGGAAGGAGGCGTCCGCCAGTGCCCACGAGGAGGTGCCGGGATAGCGGAACCAGACGCCGTCGAAGCACACGTCGCCCCGCGCCCGGCCGATCCGACGGGCGGCCGGCGGCTCGGTCACCTGCGGTTGCTGGTCCAGCAACTCGATGATCCGTTCTGCCGCGGCGGAGGCGGAGTAGAAGCTGGTGCCGAGCCCGGACAGGCCGTGTACGGGGCCGTAGAGCTTGCCGATCAGCGCCAGGAAGACCAGCAGTCCGCCCAGCGTGAGCTGCCCCTGGGCCAGCTTCCAGGTGCCGAGCCCCATCACCGCGAGCCCGCCGGTCACCTCGATGATCTCGACGATGGGTCCGTAGACGGCCCGGATCCGTGCCGAGGCCATCGCCGCCCGGAACCTGCCCGCGCTCTCCCGGTCGAACCGGCGCGCCTCCCAGCCCTGCCGGTTGTACGCCTGCACCAGGGCGACGTTGCCGAGCGCCTCCTCGGCGACCGCGCTGAGCGAGCCGCTGCGGCGCCTGCGCTCCCGCGACGCCGTCCTGACCAGCCGTGAGAAGTGCCGGGCGGCGAGCCAGAACAGCGGTACGACGGCGAGGGCGAGCAGGGTCAGGTCCCACCCCAGGTAGAACAGCAGACCCAGATAGACGCCCAGACAGATGACGTAGTACAGGGCGTCCGCCACCCCCGAGAGCAGGAACGTCTCGACCGCGTCGACGTCCCCCGTCACACGCGACAGCACGTCCCCGAGCCGCCGGCGCTCGAAGAAGCCGAGCGACAGGCCCTGGACGTGCCGGAACACCGCCGAGCGCAGCGAGAGCAGGAAGCGCTCGCCGACCCAGGTGGACGTCACGTCGTCGGCGAACCCCAGCACCCCGGAGCAGAGGATGAGCCCCAGATAGGCGGGCGCGATCCACTCCAGCGGCCGCAGGTCGCGGGGGACGAGCACACCGTCCACGACGGACTTGAACAGCCAGATCTCCGCGGCGTCGACGGCCGGGCCGAACAGGCTGAACAGGAGCAGGGGCACGAGCCATCGGCGGCCCCCGCGCGTGTACGGCCAGAACCGCCGGAACACCTCACGCGGCGAGACGGTGGGCGCTGCCGCGACGACGGCGTCGGAGCCCTCGCCCACCGCCAGCAAACGCCGCAGCAGATGCGCCATGGGATGCGTTCCTCGGGGATCGGCGAAGCGGACCGGGCCCTTGGGGCTCCGGTCCGCTCAGCCCCGGTGCGCGATCAGTAACCGCCGTGCCCGTGGCCGTTGCCGTGGTTGTGGCCGTTGCCGTGGTTGTGGTTGTGGCCGTGATCGTGGTTGTGGCCGTGATCGTGGTCGTGACGGTGTCCGTGCCCGGAAGAGTCGTGCCGCGACGTGTCGTCGTCGTGGCCGCCGCGCTTGGCGGGCATGAGACTGCTGAAGATAGCCATTGCGTTCCTCCCGAAAAATTGCTGCACATGGGATACGTGTCAGGGAGGAAGTGGGATGGCTGATTTCGGGAAAAAGTATATTTTTCAACCCAGTCGTGCGGCCAGCCCCCCGGTGCACCGCACCTCGTCCCCGGCCGTGATCAGCAGGGCCTCCACATCGGGCAGCGACTCCAGCCACCCCAGGCCCGCCCGCGACCCCATCGCGAACGCCGCCGTCGCCCAGCAGTCCACCCAGGTCAGCCGCGGACCCACCACCGTCACCGACACCAGGTCCGTGACCGCAGGCCGGCCCGTGCGCGGGTCCACGATGTGCGCGCCCCGCTCGGCCGTGCCGGACGTCGCCACCGACAGTTCGTCCGCTCCCGCAGTCGAGATCACCGCGGCCAGCCCGCCCGGGCGCAACGGGTCCGCCACGCCCACACGCCACGGCCGCTGCGGCTCCGGCGAGCCCAGCATCTGCACGTCCCCGCCCCCGTTCACGCTGACCCCGTGTACCCCGGCCACCTGTGCCAGCAGCCGCGCGGCCCGCTCCGCCGCCCAGCCCTTGACGATCCCGGTGGGATCCGGCACGCCCCGGTACCGGGGGCTGAACCAGCCCTGGCTCGCGCGTTCCGCCTCGGCGGCGAGGTCCAGCACCTCGGCCACCTCCGGCGCACACTCCGCCACGGTCAGCTCACCCCGGGCCAGCCGCGAGATGTCGCTGTCCTCCCGGTAGGTGCTGAAGACCGCGTCCGCCCGGCGCAGTCCGGCCACCGCTTCGGCCAGCGCCTCGCGTACCGCACGCGGTTCCCCGCCGCGGACGTCGAAGGAGAAGACGGTCCCCATGACCTCCTCCGCATGACGCACCGCGGCGGGAGTCCCGGCCGGCTCGGCCACCGTGTCAGCCACCGGCCTGGTCCAGCGCGGACTGCAGCGACTGTTGGTAGCCGGTGCTGGTGTAGGTGGCGCCGGAGACGGCGTCGATGTGCGCGTTCCCGGCCGCGACGGCCTCCTGGTTGAGCTTGGGTACGGCCATGGCGGTCTTCTGGTCGCTGAGTCCGCCCTTGGGCGCCTGTACCGCCTCGGCCCTGGTGACCTTGCCGCCGGCGACGGTGACGCGCACCTGGACGGGACCGTACTGGGTCTGCGCGACCTTCCCGGTGACGGTGCGCGCCTGCGCGGCCCCCGGGGACCCGGCGTTCGACGCGGGCGCCGACTTCACCTTGTCCAGCGCGGACTGCAGCGACTTCTTGTATCCCGTGCTCGTGTACGTCGCCCCCGACACCGAGTCGATCCGCGCGCTCTGTGCCGCGACGGCCTCCTGGTTGAGCTTAGGTACGGCCATGGCGGTCTTCTGGTCGCTGAGTCCGCCCTTGGGCGCCTGTACCGCCTCGGCCCTGGTGACCTTGCCGCCGGCGACGGTCAGCCGTACCTGCACGGTCCCGTACTGCGTCTGCGCCGCGTCGCCGGTCACCGTGCCGGAGCCGGTGGAGGCCTGCGCGCCGCCCTCGGTGCCGCCCTGCGGTGACTGCTGCGCCCCCGCGCCCGGTGACGGCGCCGCGCCCACCGCCGACGCCGAGGCCGGGTCGGACGCCGGCTTCAGCGCCAGCAGCAGTACGACACCGGACACGGTGGCGGCCGTGGCCAGGACGACCCGCCGGATCGGGTGGCTCTTCCTCATCGCTTCGCAGCTCCTGCTCACATCTCGAACGACTCGTGGTGGATGCGGCGGGCGGGGACCCCCGCGCCGCGCAGCGCCTCGTACACCGACTGCGCGAACCCGGCCGGGCCGCACATGAACACGTCGTGGTGGTCGATGTCCGGGATCTTCCGCTGGAGGTTCTCCGCGGAGATGTCCGGGCGCTCGCCCTCCGGGCTGTTCACCGCGTACATCAGCCGGGCGCCCCGCTCGTCGGCGATCTTCGCCAGCTCGTCCCACAGCGCCAGGTCCTGGGTGCTGTTGGCCCGGTAGAGCAGGGTGATGTCACCGGCCGCGCCCGGCAGTGTCTCGAACAGCGCCCGCATCGGCGTGATACCGACCCCGCCCGCGACCAGCAGCACCTTGCCCCGGCTGCGGCGCTGCGCGGTCATCGCGCCGTACGGGCCCTCCGCCCACACCCGGGTGCCGGGCGTCAGCTCGCGCAGCCGGGCGCTGTGGTCGCCGATCGCCTTCACCGTGATCCGCAGCATGTCCGGGCGAGGGGCCGCCGACAGCGAGTACGGGTGCGAGCTGAAGCGCATCCCGGGGGCCAGGAAGCGCCAGCGGAAGAACTGCCCCGCCTCCGCGCCCATCCGGTGCAGCCTCCGCCCGCCGATCAGCACCGACACGATGCCCGGCGTCTCCTCGATGACCGCCTCGACCCGCATCCGGTGCTTGAGGTTCAGCCGGATCGGGGTGAGGATTCTGTACCACAGCACCAGCGCGGTGACGGTGCCGTACAGCCCGTACCAGAAGGTCTTGGCGGCGGGCTCGACCGCGAAGTCGTTGCCGGTGGTGATCTGGTGCCAGAACGTCAGGAACACCGCCGCGTACGTCAGCAGGTGGACGTGGTACCAGGTGTCGTACGGCATCCGGCGGCGGACCACGCCGATCGACGACAGCCCGATGAGGACGAACAGACCGGTGCCGATGGCCGCCTTGCCCATGTCCGGCAGCTGGTTGATGGAGTCGATGGTCTGCTGCACGATGTCGCCGAGCGACTTGCCCGCCTGCAGCGCGTAGCCCCACATGGTGAGGAACACGTGCGCCACGATCAGGCAGAGCGTGTATCGGCCGCTCATCGCGTGCCAGCGGGCCACCCGGTCGGAGCCGACCCGCCGTTCCAGTGCCGGCACGCGTGCCATCTGCAGCACGACCAGCGCCATCAGATAGCCGGCCAACAGGCCGGTGATCCGGCCCGCGTTGAGGATCCTGCTGTTGTCGTCGGCAACGGACGGTGTGTTGTGCCACCAGAGCCACAGCACGGCCGCCGCGCCCGCCCAGACGGCGAGCAGCAGCGGGACGGCCGGGGAGCGGCGCGGGCGGATGCGGCGCATCGTCTGTCGGCGGGCGGCACGTCCGCCTGCGAGGGTGGTGGTCACGGTTCCTCCGTGGGGACTTGGCCCTTGGCCCAGAGATACGTGCCGCATGCGCTGGGTGTTCAGAGGCCCCGCCTCACAGTCCCGCCGAGTCCAGCGCGGACTGGAGGGACCGCCGGTAGCCGGTGCTGGTGTACGTGGCGCCCGACACCATGTCGATGTCCGCGCTCTGCGCGGCCAGCGCCTCACGCCGCAGCTGCGGGAGCGCGTAGCTGTTGATCTCCTGGTCGCGGGGGTTGTCCTGCGGGTACCGCACGGCCGTCACGTCCGTGAGCCTGCCGCCCTTGATCGTCGCCCGCACCTGGACCGGTCCCCAGCGGGTCTGGACGGTGTTCCCGGTGACGGTCCTGGTCGCTGTGCCGGCATCCGCTGAGACAGGGGCCTTGGTGCTCGCCGTCACCACCGTGGGACTCGTGTGCGGTTTCAGTGACAGCAGGAGCACCATCCCGGAGACGGTCGCGGCACTCGCCAGCACGATCCGGCGCAAAGGACGGTTCTTCTTGAGTGCGTGCACGTCGGATGCCTCACAGTTCGAACGACTCGTGGTGGATACGGCGGTCCGGGACCCCGGCCGCGCGCAGCGCCTCGTACACGTCCCGGGCGAAGCCGTGCGGACCGCAGACGTAGACGTCGTGGGCGGCCAGGCCCGGGAAGGTCGCGCGCAGCGACTCCGCCGTGATGTGCGGGCGTTCGCCCTGCGGGCCGTTCAGCGCGTACAGCACCTGTCCGCCGCGCCAGCGGGCGAGCGCCTCCAGTTCGCCGCCGAGCGCCAGGTCCTCGACCCCGCGCGCCCGGTAGAGCAGGGTGACCTCGCCGGGCAGCGTCTCGAACAGCGCACGCAGCGGGGTGACGCCGACGCCGGCCGCGATCAGCAGGGAGCGGTGGCCGGCCGCGCGGTCGGCGGTCATCGCGCCGTACGGGCCCTCCGCCCACACCCGGGTGCCGGGCCGCAGCAGGGCGACGGCCGCGCTGTGGTCGCCGAGCGCCTTGACGGTGATGCGCAGGCGATCCGGGCGCGGCGGAGCCGACAGCGAGTACGGCGTCGACGTCCAGGCCAGGCCCTCGCCGAGGAACCGCCAGCGGAAGAACTGCCCCGGCCGCGCGCCGAGTTCGTCGAGATGCCGCCCGCGTACGACGACCGAGTACACACCCGGTGCCTCCTTGTGCACCGAGTCCACACACAGCTGATGGCGCCGGTTGAGCCGGACCGGGACGAGGATCCGGAACCACAGCACCAGGGCCGCGACCCCCAGGTACAGCGCGTACCAGAGTGCGGTCGCGGCCGGCTTGCCGTTGAACTCGTCCCCCAGCGTCAGCTGGTGGAAGAAGGCGAGGAAGACGGCCGCGTACGTCAGCAGATGGACGTAGTACCAGAGCTCGTGACTGACACGGCGGCGCACCGCCCGGGCCGAGGTGACGCCGACCGCGAAGAGGATCACCGTGCCGGCGGTGGCCTTGAGCATGTCCGGGTAGTCCAGGACGACGGTCACCGTCTCGTGCCACAGCGAGGCCCGGTCCTGGGCCGCGTACCCGGCGAGGATCAGCACGATGTGCGCGACGAGCAGGCAGACCGTGTACCGGCCGGCCATCGCGTGCCAGCGCGCCACCCGGTCCGAACCGATCCGCGTCTCCAGCAGCGGCACCCGGGCCATCAGGCCGACGAGCACCGCGCAGGCGTACCCGCACAGCAGCCCGGCGATCCGCCCGGCGCCGGTCAGCCAGCCGGCCGTGCCGACCACCGACCCGGTGTCCGCCCACCAGAGCGCGGCCACGGCCGCCGCCCCGGCCCACAGCACGGCCAGCACGGGCCCCGCGGGGGAGTGCCGTGCGGTCACGGGCACGGGCGGGGCCGCCTGCCGCGCATCCACGGTGGTCATCGGTCGCTGTCCCTTCGGCCGTCGTACCGGGCTGGTCCGGCGTACCGGGCCACTGTGCGGGGCGAAGCTCTGAGCCACCTCTGAGCGAGCCTGTGACCAGGGGCTTCGAGAGCGGACTCAGAGGGTTTCCGCAGGCCGCGTCCCGCGGACGGCCGCCCGCACTCAGAGAGAACTCAGAGGGCGGGCGGTTCGTCCCACCCGTCCGTCTGGGTGATGCTGGTAAGCGCGATGAACACCACCCGTTCCGGCCGCCCGGCCCTCACCCGACCCGACGGCACCCCACTGCGCGTCCTCGTCGTCGACGACGACCCCGACCTCGCCGAGGTGCTCACCGGCGCCCTGCGCTACGAGGGCTGGGAGGTGCGCGCGGCCGGCGACGGCGCCTCGGCCCTGACCGCCGCGCGCGAGCTGCTGCCCGACGCCGTCGTCCTGGACGTGATGCTCCCCGACACCGACGGCTTCGCCGTGCTGCGCCGCCTGCACGAGGTGAAGCCGGACGTCTGTGTCCTCTTCCTCACGGCACGGGACGCGGTCGAGGACCGCATCGCCGGCATCACCGCGGGCGGCGACGACTACGTCACCAAGCCCTTCAGCCTGGAGGAGGTCGTCGCCCGGCTGCGCGGTCTGCTGCGCCGGGCGGGCATGGCCCGGCAGCAGGAAGAGGGGCCGCGGCTGATCGTGGGCGACCTGGTGATGGACGAGGAGGCCCGCGAGGTCACCCGGGCCGGCGAACTGGTCGAACTCTCACCCACGGAGTTCGAACTCCTCCGCTTCCTCATGCGCAACCCGCGCCGTGTGCTGAGCAAGGCGCAGATACTCGACCGGGTGTGGTCGTACGACTTCGGCGGCCGCGCCCATGTCGTGGAGCTGTACATCTCCTACCTGCGCAAGAAGGTCGACGCGGGCCGCGAGCCCATGATCCACACGGTGCGCGGAGCGGGCTACGTCCTGAAGCCGGTGACCAAGTGAGGCCCGTACGGCGCCTGCGCCTGCCCCGCCTGCGCACCCTGCGCGCCCGGCTGACCTTCGGCCTGGTGGTGCTGCTGGCGGTGAGCTGCGCGGCCGTGGGCCTGGCGGCGGTCGTCGAGCTGAACGGCTTCCTCACCCAGCGCCTGGACGAGCAGCTCGCCCAGGTCGGCACCCGGTTCCCGGAGAGTCTGGAACACAACGGCAGACTGCCGGACGACCACGACGGGGACGAGCACGGCGACACCCGCCGGATGGCGACCGGCACCTTCGGCGCGCGCCTGCTGAACGGCACGGTCACCAACAAGGGCCTCATCCGGGGCGGCGACCCGTCCGCCGACCTGGGCGTCGGCCTGACGGCACAGGACAGCGCGCGCCTGGCCCGGGTACCGGTCGACGGCCGGCCCCACACCGTCGAGCTCTCCGCCCTGGACGACTACCGGGTCGTCGCCTCCGCCGGCCGGGACGGGGACGTGCTGATCGTCGGCCTGCCGCTGGAGCCGGTCCAGGCCACGGTGCACCGCCTGGAACTGGTCGCCGGGGTCGTCTTCGGCCTCGCGCTCGTGGTGACCGGCGTGGCCGGCGCCCTCTGGGTCCGCTGGTCCCTGCGCCCGCTCAGCCGGGTCGCCGCCACCGCCACCCGGGTCAGTGAGCTTCCGCTGGCCAGCGGCGAGGTGGCGCTGCCGGCGCGGGCTCCGGACACCGATCCGGACAGCGAGGTCGGCCGGGTCGCCGGGGCCTTCAACCGCATGCTCGGCCATGTCGAGGACGCGCTGACCAAGCGGCACGCGAGCGAGGAGCGGCTGCGCCGCTTCGCCGCCGACGCCAGCCACGAGCTGCGTACCCCGGTCGCCTCGGTCCGCGGGCACGCGGAACTGGCCCTCCTCCATCCGGGCCCGGTACCACCGGAGGTGACCCGCGCCCTGCGGCGCATCACGGCCGAGTCCGCCCGCATGGGCGAGATGGTCGACGACCTGCTCCTGCTGGCCCGCCTCGACGCGGGCCGCCCGCTGGAGCGCGGCCCGGTGGATCTGACCCACCTCGTGCTGGACGCGGTCACGGACGCCCGCGCCACCGGCCCCGACCACCGCTGGACCCTGGACCTCCCGGAGGAACCGGTGACGGTGCCGGGAGACGCCCACCGACTCCACCAGGTGTTGGCCAACCTGTTGGCCAACGCGCGTTTGCACACGCCCGTGGGCACCAAGGTCACGGTCACCCTGGAGACCGCCACCGACTCGGCCCTCCTCTCCGTCCACGACGACGGCCCCGGCGTCCCCGAGGGCATCCAGCCCGACGTCTTCGAACGCTTCACCCGAGCGGAACACCGCCGCCGAGCCGACGCCCCCGGCGGCGGTGCCGGCCTGGGTCTGTCGATCGTGACGGCGGTGGCGGAGGCGCACGGGGGCAGCGTGGACCTGGAGAGCGAACCGGGCTCCACGACGTTCAGGGTGCGCTTGCCGACCTGAGGAGGGGCGCGGGGCTGTGCCGACACGCGGCTGCGCCGCGCGGGCGCACGGCGGAGTCAGTACTGGGTGAGAGCCGTGATCCCGTCGACGGTCCCGATGGCCATGTGCGCCCGCTTCCCAGGCTCCACCCACCGCAGAATCCGCTCCATGGCGTCCGCCGGTACCGACACACAACCAGCCGTGGCCCCCAGCCCGTTGACATGCAGGAAGATGCCGGCGCCGCGCCCCCGCACCGGCTGGGCGTAGTTGAACCCGATGACGAGCCCGTACGCGTACTGCGTCGTATAGGAGATCAGGTGCTCCGACTCGGACGCCCGGCAGTCGCCCGGCAGCGGGTCCACCCACCGGTTGTACGACGCCGAGTCATTGTCCTGGCACCACCACGAACTCTCCTTCACCGGCCGGTACTCGACGCTCGTCCCGCTCGGCGCCGCCTTGATCCCGAAGCCGAACGGAAGGTCGTACAGCCCGGTCGGCGTGGTGTCCGTGCCCTGTACCCGCGAGCCGCCGTCGACGAGCCCGTTCGCTCCGAACCGCGCCGGTGCCGTACCGGTCTGCACCCACTGCCCGTCCTTCAGGTCCCACCAGGTGAGCGTGCCCGAGGTGGAGCCGGCACTGTCCGCCTGCGCGGTGATCAGCTGGCTGCCGCCGCCGGTGTCCGTCATCCGTGCGGGCAGCGGCTCGGACCCCGTACCCGGGGCGGAGCCGAGCAGGGCGAGCGAGGACGCGGACACGAGGGCCAGCACGACACCGGGGCGCATGGCTCAGACGGTAGATGGCGGAAGCGGCAACGGCAGCCCGGGTAGTCCGTCCAGGCTCGTCGCGACATGCTCCTTCTTCTCGAAGTACGCGCCCAGCGAGGCGTCGTCCTCCCGTGCGAAACGCTTCCCGTGCAGGTCGCGGTCGCTCTCGTACGCCATGTAGGGGACGGCGTACCCGCAGGTGTCCCGGACCAGGTCCGCGTGTACGACGATGATCGCGCGCAGTCCGTGCCGGGTCGGGTCGATGTCGGGGAAGCGGGCGAGCAGCTGCTTGAAGCGCGGGTCGTCCCGGAAGACGGGTTCGCCCCGGCCGTGCACGCGCACGATGTTCGGCGGGCCCTGGAAGGCGCACCACATCAGGGTGATCCGGCCGTTCTCCCTGAGGTGCGCGACGGTCTCCGCGTTGGACCCGGCGAAGTCCAGGTAGGCCACGGTCAGTTCGTCGATGACGGCGAAGGACCCCTTGAGGCCTTTGGGGGAGAGGTTGACCGTGCCGTCGCCGGACAGGGGGGCGGTCGCGGTGAAGAAGAGGGGTTGCTCCTCGATGAAGGTCCGGAGCCTGCCGTCGATGCGCTCATAGGTCTTTCCCATGTCTAACGATTATCGACGCAACCCCTTCGCTTGTCTGAGGAATTCATGGAGAGGCCCGCCACCGCGATCACCGCGCCGGAGAACGCCACGGCGGCAGCGCCCGCCGGCGATCGCCACGCGAGAATTGACGAATCATGCAGACCTCTGCATACTCATGCATGACAGTAAGTGCAGTGTGAGGAGAAACCCGTGACCGAGCGCGTCGTACTCGCCTATTCGGGCGGTCTGGACACCTCCGTCGCCATCGGCTGGATCGCCGAGGAGACGGGCGCCGAGGTCATCGCCGTCGCGGTGGACGTCGGCCAGGGCGGCGAGGACCTGGACGTCATCCGCAAGCGCGCCCTCGCCTGCGGTGCGGTCGAGGCCGAGGTCGCCGACGCCAAGGACGAGTTCGCCGACGAGTACTGCCTCCCGGCGATCAAGGCCAACGCCCTCTACATGGACCGCTACCCGCTGGTCTCCGCCCTCTCCCGGCCCGCGATCGTCAAGCACCTGGTCGCCGCCGCGAAGAAGCACGGCGCCACGACCGTCGCCCACGGCTGCACCGGCAAGGGCAACGACCAGGTCCGTTTCGAGGCCGGCATCGTCGCCCTCGCCCCCGGCCTGAAGTGCATCGCCCCGGTCCGCGACTACGCGATGACCAGGGACAAGGCGATCGCCTTCGGCGAGGCCAAGCAGCTCCCGATCGCCACCACCAAGAAGTCCCCGTACTCCATCGACCAGAACGTCTTCGGACGCGCGGTCGAGACGGGCTTCCTGGAGGACATCTGGAACGCCCCGATCGAGGACATCTACGAGTACACGGCCGACCCGGCGACGCCCCGCGAACCCGACGAGGTGGTCATCACCTTCGAGGCGGGCGTCCCGGTCGCCGTCGACGGCAGGCCGGTCACCGCCCTGCAGGCCGTCCAGCAGCTCAACGAGCGCGCCGGCGCCCAGGGCATCGGCCGGATCGACATGGTCGAGGACCGCCTCGTCGGCATCAAGTCCCGCGAGGTGTACGAGGCCCCGGGCGCGATCGCCCTGATCACCGCCCACCAGGAGCTGGAGAACGTCACCGTCGAGCGCGAACTCGCCCGCTACAAGCGGCAGGTCGAGCAGCGCTGGGGCGAACTGGTCTACGACGGCCAGTGGTTCTCCCCCCTCAAGCGCGCCCTCGACGGCTTCATCGACGAGGCCAGCCGGCATGTCTCCGGCGACATCCGGATGACCCTGCACGGCGGTCGCGCGGTCGTCACCGGCCGCCGCTCCGAGTCGTCCCTGTACGACTTCGACCTCGCCACCTACGACACCGGCGACACCTTCGACCAGGCCGCCGCCAAGGGCTTCATCGACATCTACAGCCTGTCGTCGAAGATCGCCGCCAGGCGGGACCTCGCGTGAGTACGGTGCGCACTGTCCGCACATCCACCACTCTCTCTAGGAGCAGCGCAAGTGAGCAGCAACAGCGGTGACGTACGGCTCTGGGGCGCCCGTTTCGCCGACGGTCCCGCCGAGGCCCTGGCGAAGCTGTCCGCCTCCGTCCACTTCGACTGGCGGCTCGCGCCGTACGACATCGCCGGCTCGCGTGCCCACGCGCGCGTGCTGCACAGGGCGGGGCTGCTCACCGAGGACGAGCTGACCCGGATGATCGCCGGGCTCGACCGGCTCCAGGCGGACGTCGCGTCCGGCGCCTTCGTGGGCACCATCGCCGACGAGGACGTGCACACCGCCCTGGAGCGCGGCCTGCTGGAGCGCCTCGGCCCGGACCTCGGCGGCAAGCTCCGCGCCGGCCGGTCGAGGAACGACCAGGTGGCGACCCTCTTCCGGATGTACCTCAGGGATCACGCCCGTACGATCGGCGGCCTGATCGCCGACCTCCAGGACGCGCTGATCGGCCTCGCCGAGGCCCACCCGGACGTCGCGATGCCCGGCCGCACGCACCTGCAGCACGCCCAGCCGGTCCTCTTCGCCCACCACGTCCTCGCCCACGTCCAGTCCCTGTCGCGGGACGCTGAGCGGCTGCGCCAGTGGGACGACCGTACGGCGGTCTCCCCGTACGGCTCCGGCGCCCTCGCCGGCTCCTCCCTGGGCCTGGACCCGGAGGCGGTCGCCCGGGACCTCGGTTTCGAACGCGGCAGCGTCGGCAACTCCATCGACGGCACGGCCTCCCGTGACTTCGTCGCCGAGTTCGTCTTCATCACCGCGATGATCGGCGTCAACCTCTCCCGGATCGCCGAGGAGATCATCATCTGGAACACGAAGGAGTTCTCCTTCGTGACCCTGCACGACGCGTTCTCCACGGGCTCGTCGATCATGCCGCAGAAGAAGAACCCGGACATCGCCGAGCTGGCGCGCGGCAAGTCCGGCCGCCTGATCGGCAACCTGACGGGGCTGATGGCGACCCTGAAGGCCCTGCCGCTCGCCTACAACCGCGACCTCCAGGAGGACAAGGAGCCGGTCTTCGACTCCTGCGACCAGCTGGAGGTGCTGCTCCCCGCCTTCACCGGCATGATCGCCACCCTCACCGTCCACCGTGAGCGCATGGAGGAGCTGGCCCCGGCCGGCTTCTCGCTCGCGACCGACATCGCCGAGTGGCTGGTCAAGCAGGGTGTGCCGTTCCGCGTGGCGCACGAGGTCGCCGGCGAGTGCGTGAAGGTCGCCGAGGCCGAGGGCAAGGAACTGGACGACCTCACGGACGAACAGTTCGCGAAGATCTCCGCCCACCTCACTCCGGAGGTGCGGACCGTCCTGAACGTCCCGGGTGCCCTGGCCTCCCGCGACGGCCGGGGCGGCACGGCCCCGAGCGCGGTCGCCGTCCAGCTGGCCGAGGTGAAGGCGGACGTGGCGGCCCAGCACGAGTGGGCCACGGCCAAGCAGGCCTGAGAGGGCATTTGATCTAGGCGAATTGCCCTTTCTGTTCTAGTAAGTCCCTCGCCAGGTTGGTGTCGTCTCGTCCGTTATGCGCTTGGTGAGGTTGTCGATCGAGGCGATATGGATCATGGCCTCGGAGCTGGTGGGAAGGGTCTCGTAATCGCGAGAAAGGCGCCGGTGCAACATAAGCCAGCCCAGGCTTCGCTCGACTACCCAGCGCTTTTTGACAACGTGAAAGCCGCGGACTCTGGGGTTTCTGTTGACAACTTCAACGTCGATTCCGAGACGTGCACCGTGCTCGATGACGGCGTTCTTGAAGCCGGTGTCGACCCAGCTCTTGGCAAGGGTTGGATACGTCTTCTTGGCTTGGTCAAGAAGACGTATTCCGACGGCGTTCTCGGACAGGCTCGCGGCGGTGACGGTCACGGCGAGGATGAGTCCGATCGTGTCGGTGAGGATGCC
>NZ_JBVJVY010000033.1:0-97883 GCF_055603265.1 Streptomyces sp. NPDC037288 | reverse complement strand
GCGGCAGCCTGATGTCCACGACCGCGAGGTCCGGCCGGAACTCCAGCAGCGCGCCGAGCAGGCCCGGCGCGCTGTCGGTGGCCGCCACGACCTCGCACAGAACCCCGAAAACGCCACAGCGCCCGAGCCGACCGAAGCCGGCCCGGGCGCTGCACAGCAGGTCAGAGGGCGTACCCCCGCCTACCATCCGTAGGCCCTGTGGGACTCGAACCCACAACCAATGGATTAAAAGTCCACTGCTCTGCCAATTGAGCTAAGGGCCCAGGCGATGTTGCCTGTCCGAGCATAGCCGGACGAGGCCGGGTCTCCGATCGGGTATCGGTGACCCGGCCGCGTCGCGTGGGGTTCGGAACGGGAGGAGCGGGCCGGATGGTCACTTTTCGACCAGCTCCGCAGCGGCGGCCCGCTCCCCGCCGAGGAACCAGTGGCGGGCCGACGCCAGCCACCAGGCCGCCGCGAAGCCGAGGACGACCAGGACCGCGACGGGGGCGTAGTTGAAGGTCTTCCAGGTGACCGGGGAGACCTGCGGGAGCATGAAGAGGATGGTGATCACCACGACCCAGGTCACCGAGACGGCACCGACCAGGGACGACCACCGGCCCAGGTGCCACGGCCCGCGTTCGAAGGCGGCGCCCCTGCGGAGGCGCAGGAAGGTCGGGATGACGTACGCGATGTAGAGGCCGATGACCGCGATCGACGTCACCGCCGCGTAGGCCGTCGAGTTGATCAGATAGGGCAGGCCCAGGGCCAGGGCGCCCAGCGCGGCCAGCCAGACCGCCGCCACGGGGGTGCGGGTGCGCGGGCTGACCGTGTGCCAGACACGGGACAGCGGCAGTGCGCCGTCGCGCGAAAAGGCGTAGATCATGCGGCTGTTGGCCGTCACCGACGCCATGCCGCAGAAGAGCTGGGCGCCGATGACGACCAGGAGCAGGAGTTTGCCGGTCGTGGCGCCGAGTGCGTCCAGGAGGATCTGGGCCGGGGGCGCGCCCGTCGGGGACGTCAGCTCCCTGTCGTAGGACTGGATCGCGAACGTGAAGCCCAGCAGAAGCACGAAACCGGCGATCCAGGACGTCCAGATCGAACGGACGATGCCCTTCGGACCCGCCGTGGACGCGTCGTGGGTCTCCTCGGTCATGTGGGCGGAGGCGTCGTAGCCGGTGAAGGTGTACTGGGCCATGAGCAGGCCGAGGAGGACGACGTACGGGCCGCTGCCCCAGCCCGTCTCGTCGACGAAGTGCGTGAACACGAAGGACGCCGTCTGGTGGTGGTCGGGGACGAACGCCAGCGCGCCGACGATCACCGCCACGCCCAGCACGTGCCACCACACGCTCACGCTGTTCAGGAACGCGACGATGCGCACGCCGAAGGTGTTCAGCAGGCCGTGGAGGACGAGTATCGCCGCGAACAGCAGGACCGTGCGGCCCGGTGTCACCCGGAAGTCGAACTGGAGGTTCAGGTACGCGCCCAGGAAGGAAGCCGCGCCGAAGTCGATGCCCGCGGTCACCGCGACCTGGCCCAGCACGTTGAACCAGCCGGTGAACCAGGCCCAGGCCGCCGCCGAGCGGGGTGGTGCAAGGCGGTGGGCCCAGAAGTAGAGGCCGGCCGAGGTGGGGTACGCCGAGCAGATTTCGGCCATCGAGAGGCCGACGAACAGGGTCAGCAGGCCCACCACGACCCAGCCCCAGGTGATCACCGCGGGGCCGCCGGTGGTCATGCCGAAGAGATACAGGGTCAGGCAGCCCGACAGCACCGAGATGATCGTGAAGGAGACGGCGTAGTTCGAGAACGCCGACATCCGGCGGGCGAGGACCTGGGTGTAGCCGAGCTGGGCCAGCCGCTCCTCGTCCGAGAGGCCGTGGGTCCCGTTCGCTCTCGCGTCTTCTGTCATGCCCCCAGCAATTCCCTCCCTGGAGGCGTGACATGCGTCACCCGGTGACTGAAAAGGGCCCGCACGACCGGAGTCGTACGGGCCCTCGTCGGGTCACTCGGCGTCAGCCGTGGACTCAGCCGTGGCGTCAGCCGTTGCGCTTCCAGCGCGGCTTGTCCTCGCGGCGGCCGAAGGAGCCGTTGCCACGGTGGTCGTCACGGCGGCCGTAGGGGCGCTCGTGGCCGCCGGAGCGGAAGCCCGGGCGGTCGTCGCGGCGGTCGCGGTTGAACGGACGGTCGCTGCCCCGGTGCCCGCCGCGCTCGTCCCGGCGGAAGCCGCCACGGTCGTCACGGCGCTCGAAGGAACGGCCACCGCGGTCGCCACGGTCGCTGCGGTCGCCACGGTCGCTGCGGTCGCTGCGGTCGCTGCGGTCGAACGGACGGCGCTCCTCACGGCGCTCGAAGCCACGGCCACCGCGGTCGTCACGACGCTCGAAACCGCCACGGTCGTCACGGCGCTCGAAGGAACGGCCACCGCGGTCAGTGCGGTCGCTGCGGTCGCGGTCGAACGGGCGGCGGTCGTCACGGCGCTCGAAACCACGGCCGCCACGGTCGTCACGGCGCTCGAAGGACCGGTCGCGGTCGAACGGGCGACGCTCGTCACGCCGCTCGAAGCCACGGCCACCACGGTCGCCGCGCTCGCCACGGTCGTCGCGGCGCTCGAAGTTACGCTCGCCACGGTCGTCGCGGCGGTCGAAGCCGCGCCGCTCCCGGCGCTCGTACGGCGCCGAAGCCGCCGGGCGCTCCTCACGCTCGGTCTCGCGCTCCGCCGACTCCTGGGCCACGGCGAGCTCCTCGGCCGCCGTCGCCTGCGCCTCGGCCACCGCGGCCTCGGGGTCCTCGCCGCGCTCGCGGGCGACCCGGGCCACCAGCCGGTCCGACTCCTCGCGCAGCTCGGTCGCACGGCGCTGGGCACGCTCCAGCTGCTTGGTGAGCTGGGCGACCTCACGCTCGGCCTGCTGGGCGGCGTTGGCGGCGGACTCGGCCTGGACCTCGGTCATGGATCGGGCGCCGGTGATCTCGGCGACCTCCGGGTCGAAGGCGGCGCCGCCCTGGATGATGTGGCGGGCCGCGTCGACGCCGGCGTCCTCCATCAGGCGGAAGATCTGGCGCCGCTGGTGCGGCAGGGAGAGGGAGACGACCGTGCCGGTACGGCCCGCACGGGCGGTACGGCCCGCACGGTGCAGGTAGTCCTTGTGGTCGCCCGCGGGGTCGACGTTCAGGACGAGGTCGATGCCGTCGACGTGGATGCCGCGCGCGGCGACGTCCGTCGCGACCAGGACGCTGACGTAACCGTCCTTGAAGTCGGCCAGGGTGCGGGTCCGGGCGCCCTGGGTCATGCCGCCGTGCAGCGCGTCGGCCTTCACCCCGGCCTCGCGCAGCTGCTCGGCGACGCGGTCGGCGCCCAGCTGGGTGCGGACGAAGATGATCGTGCGGCCCTTGCGGGAGGCGATCGCGGCGGTGACCGGCGCCTTGTCCTTGGGCTTCACGATGAGGATGTGGTGCGACATGGTCGTCACCGCGCCCTGCGCCGCGTCCACCTCGTGCAGCACGGGCTCGTTCAGGTAGCGGTCGACCAGGGTCTTGATCTCGTTCTCCATCGTGGCGGAGAAGAGCATGCGCTGGCCGCCGGCCGGGACCTGGTCGAGCAGCTCGGTGACCTCGGGCAGGAAGCCCAGGTCGGACATCTGGTCGGCCTCGTCCAGGACGGCGATCTGCACGTCCTCGAGGGAGCAGGCGCCACGGTTGATGATGTCGCGCAGGCGGCCGGGGGTGGCGACGAGGATGTCGACGCCGCGCTCCAGGGCGTAGATCTGGTTGCCCATGGAGGTGCCGCCGCAGACGACCTTCATCTTCAGGCCGACGACGTCGCCGTACGGCTGCAGAGCGTCGGCGACCTGCATGGCCAGCTCGCGGGTCGGGGTGAGGATGACCGCGCGGGGCTTGTGCTTCTGGGTGCGTCCGCCGGCCAGCTGGGCCAGGGTCGGCAGACCGAAGGAGAGGGTCTTGCCGGAGCCGGTGCGGCCCCGGCCGAGGATGTCCTTGCCGGCCAGGGCGTCCGGGATGGTCGCGGCCTGGATCGGGAAGGGGGTCGTCACGCCGTTCTGCGCGAGCTTGCGCACAACGCCCTCGGGGAGGCCGAGGTCGGCGAAGGTGGTCTGGGGGGTGGTGTCGGGGGCCTCGGGGGCCTCGGTGACCTCGGTCGTCACGTCGACGAGTTCGTTCTCGATCTCGTTCTCGGACACGACGATCTGATCAACACTGGACACGGACATGCGAATGCGAAACCTTCCGGAGTCTCTTCGGCACGCGCCCGTCAACTCCGTGATTCGCTCACGACCGCCTCAATGCGGTCCGCCACGGCAAAGGAGAGTACGCGCCACACGGCGCGCTCTGTGGTGGCGCCGGGCAAATGGGATCAAACGATCTACCACCATACGCACCCACCACCCCTGAAGGCAAACCGAGCCCCATCGTTGCAGGTCAGCACGGCAACTGCGGGTCTGCTCGCCGCCCGTGGCCCGGCTCGTCGTCCGCTCGGCCCTTCACGCCGGTGCGCCGGCCGTGGGCGCCGGCTCGCGCTGGACGAGCTGCGGTCCGGTCTCCTCGTGCGCCGAGGAGGACGGCTCGGCCGACGGTGGCTCGGAGGTCGCCGGGGGCGGGGTGGAGGCCGGGGGCGGCTCGGGCGGAGCGGAGGTGACCGGCGGAGGCGGCGGGGCCTTGGTCGGCGCCGGGTCCACGGGATCCGTGGGCTTGCGGGGCTTCGCCGGGGTCGCGGTGGCGCTGCCCTCGCCGGACGGGGTGGGCGACGCCGAGGCCCGCTCTTCCGGCTTCGGCTTGCCGCCGTGCCCGTGCTTGCCGTCGACCGCCGCGCCGTTGTGACCGAGGCCACCGGCACCGACCACCGGGCCGCCGTCGGGCGCCTTCCCGCCGCGCTGCCCCGCCGAGTGCGAGGGCCTGACCGGGCCCGCGGCGTCACCCACGTTCACACAGCCGGCGGCAGCGGCGAGGGCCAACACCGTGACGGTGAGCCGGACGGGTACGGGCAAGGGGCGCACGGCGGCCACCTCCGGAGGCGAGGAAAGGAGTCAACCTCCCCAACTCCCGCTACCCACAAGAGGACACGCGCCCACCCGCATCCCCACAGGCGTCACCGATCAGCCACATACCCGCATCCACCGCCCAGCCCCACACCCGCCCGCCGCCCGCACCCGACCCCACGCTCGGCGCCACACCCATCCCCCCACGGCCTCACGCCGGCCCACGCCCAGCCCCGCGCTCACCCACGCTCACCCAGGCTCAGCGTGACGCCCCCCCACCACCCCGCCTCGCCCGCCCTCAGCCATAGCCGAGCGTGTGCAGGCGGGCGTCGTCGATGCCGAAGTGGTGGGCAATCTCATGCACCACGGTCACCTCGGCCTCCGCGACGACGTCCTCGCGGCTGGTGCACATCCTCAGCGTGGGCCCCCGGTAGATCGTGATCCGGTCCGGCAGCACCCCCGCGTACCACTCGCCGCGCTCGGTCAGCGGTGTCCCCTCGTAGAGACCCAGCAGCTCCGGGTCGTCGGCGGGGGGTTCGTCCTCCACGAACACCGCCACGTTGTCCATGAGCCGCGTCAACTCCGGCGGGATCCGGTCGAGCGCCTCGGCGACCAGTTCCTCGAACTCCTCGCGCGTCATCTCCAGCACACGGTCATTGTCCGGCACGAGGGGCTTCCCCGGAGCGTCCCCGACGGGCCGGGCGAGGCCCGTACGAGGCCGGCAGGGGCCGCATATCCGCATATCCGCCCCGGGCCGTGGGCATACGGCACCAATGGTCCGCGTCCCGGTCGCAGCACTCCGCACGATGAGGAACCGCATGCGCACCGCCCGCCCCGGCAGCCGCCCGCTGCGCGCCCCGGAGCTCGCCCTGCGCCCCCGCCCCCGCCCCTGGCTCAGCGCCCTCGGCCTCACGGCCGTCGTCCTGCTCGGAGCCTGGCTGGGCCTGCTGATCGTGGGGAACGTACGGACCCCGGTCGGGCCCATGAACACGACGATGGCGCTGCGCCCGTCGCTCACCGGCGGCACGAGGATCAACATCTCGCCGCTGGGTGCGCTCTCCCTGGACAGCCATGTGGCACCGGTCCGCCTGGACGTGAACGTGGACCAGCTCGACCCGCTCCGTTCCCAGGCCCTGGTCGACCACCCCGAGCGGATCTCCGGCCTCCAGGACGAGGTCGCCAAGGACGTCGAGCACGGCACGCTGGACCTGGCCGTACGCTCCTGTGTCGCCGTGGTCGCCGGTGCCACGGCCCTCGGCCTCGCCGTCTACCGCAGCCCCCGCCGGGCCCTCGCCGCCGGCGGCCTCGCCCTGGCCCTGTTGGCGGCGTCCGGGGCGAGCGCGTACGCCACCTGGAACCCGAAGTCGATCCTCGAGCCGAGGTTCTCCGGACTGCTCAGCTCGGCGCCGCAGGTGGTCGGCAACGCGCGCAGCATCGTCACCGACTTCGACGTCTACCAGCAGGAGCTGGCCCGCCTGGTGACGAACGTGACGAAGCTCTACGACGTCACCTCCACGCTGCCGGCGTACCAGCCGGACCCCTCCACCATCCGGGTCCTGCACGTGTCGGACATCCATCTCAACCCGGCGAGCTGGAAGATCATCGCCTCGCTGGTCGAGCAGTACAAGGTGGACGTGATCGTCGACTCCGGCGACACGATGGACCACGGCACGGCGGCGGAGAACGGCTTCCTGGACCCGGTCCGGGACCTGGGGGTGCCCTACGTCTGGGTGCGGGGCAACCACGACTCCCGGACCACCCAGCGCTATCTGGAGCGGATGAAGAACGTGCACGTCCTGGACGACGGACGCGCACAGACCATCGCGGGCCTGCGCTTCGCGGGCATCGGCGACCCCCAGTTCACCCCCGACCGTTCGGTGGAGCCGGGCGGAGACGCGGCCGAGCAACTGGCCGGCGACCGGCTGGCCAGCGCCCTGCGCGACCAGCGGGCGGCCGGCAAGCCGGTCGATGTCGCGATCGCGCATGAGCCCGCCGCGGCCCGCGAGACGGACGGCGAGGTGCCGCTGGTGCTGTGCGGCCATCTGCATCACGAAGGCGACGAGATGCTCCCCTACGGCACCCGGCTGCGCATGGAGGGCTCCACGGGCGGAAGCGGGCTGCGTGCGGTGGAGCGCGAGTACCCCGCTCCCATCGAGGCCTCGATCCTCTACTTCGACCGCGACAGCCGCCGCCTGCAGGCCTGGGACGCGATCAAACTGGGCGGGCTGGGGGAGACGACGGCCGAGGTCAGCCGCCACCTGGCCGATGACGCCCCCGGCCGGCGGCACCACCGCGAGCAACCGGGCACCACACCCGGCCCGACGGCCCCCTCGCGCACCTCTTCGACGCCCTCGCCGTAAACCGTTTTGGCGATACCCCCCGCCATCCCATATGCTTCTCACGTCCCCGACGCGCTGAGAAGCGCCCAGGCGGGCCGATAGCCCTCATCGTCTAGCGGCCTAGGACGCCGCCCTTTCAAGGCGGTAGCACGGGTTCGAATCCCGTTGGGGGCACGCAATACCGTGTGCGACACTGTTGCACGCACGCTTGGTCCTGTGGAGCAGTTTGGAGTGCTCGCCACCCTGTCAAGGTGGAGGCCGCGGGTTCAAATCCCGTCAGGACCGCTGGTGTTTCACGTGAAACACCGTGGCTGGGTAGCTCAGTTGGTACGAGCGTCCGCCTGAAAAGCGGAAGGTCGCCGGTTCGACCCCGGCCCCAGCCACAGCCGCCCTCACCAGGGCTTGAGCCCCTCTCCAACATCACTGGAGAGGGGCTCTTTCGTGTGCCTTCCGCTGTTCGTCCAGGGACGCATGGGCGTAGAACTTCATGGTCACCCCGATGTCGCCATGGCCCACGATCCGCCGGACGGTGTGAGGCGGAACACCCAGGTCGAGCAGGAGCGAGACAGCCGAGTCCGGTGATCGCGAAGCAGAGCGCGTACAGCGGGTCGTACCTACTGCCACGCCCAACCTGACTCCCGCAGGACGCTGGCGCGTTGTATGAGCGCGTCGATCCGAGTGGCAGCTTCAGTCGGTTCCCAGTAGTGATTCGATGCGGTCGTCTGCTTGGGATGCTTGCGATAAAGGACGCTCGGCTCGGCTATGAACTCACCAGGTGCCACGGCTTCCGCGGCAAGGAGCAGAGCAACTGTCTCGGCTCCGGACAATGCCTGCCAGCCGCCCAGCGCGAGCACCAGGCGACGGTGAGCGGCGAATGTGGTCGCCTGAACCGACAGACGGTGTTCCAGCACCTCGCGATAGAAGCGGGCGGGCTCCAAGGGGCCGCCCGCAGGGTCGTAGGGTCCCGGCGCGGTGCTCCCGTCCTCGTGGAGGTCGATGCAGGCGGATACGCACCACGGAACGCGTTCCAGGGTCTCGATGTCCCGCTCCAGCGCGCCAGGCAGCAGTACATCGTCTGCGTCCAGCGTCCGGATCAGGTCTCCTGTGGCGCGCGCAAGGGCGTGTGTACGTGTCACCGCAATGCGCGCTGGCTGCCCTGTCCCCAATGTGATCCTGGGGTCACTGGGCAGGCTGTTCGCAGGGATACCCGAGGTGCCATCCTCCTGCACGCACCATTCCCATTGCCAGTCGTCCGGGAGCTTCTGTTCGCGCAGGGATTCATAGGTGTCGCCGATGAAGTGGTGGCCGCCGTTGTGTACGGCGGTGATGACGCTGATGGTTCGCATGGCATTGGTCCTGCCAGAGGGAGGTTAGCTGCTCGTGATCATGACATGAACCAATGGCCAAGGCTTTACTTTTGGTGCCCTGCGTGTCCGCCCAGTCCGAACCCGCGTGAACAGCGAGACGGCTGCCGCCGGGCTACGCCAACCCGTACGCCGACAGTGGCGCACCACCACGACTGTCGGCCGTCACCGACGACCCCTATGATCAGGCTGCGCCCCACCTGGACGCGGCCAGAAAAGCGCAAGGTCGCCGGTTCGACCCCGGCCCCAGCCAGAAGGCCCCGTTCAGCGCACGGGGCCTTCGTCGTACGGGGCTGGGCCGCGCAGGCCTGCAGGGGGGCATCTGTGGCAGACGACTTCCGGGGTTTCGACATCGCTCGGCGTGGTTACGACCGCGCCCAGGTGGACGCCTATCTGGCCGGACTGGCCGCGGGTACGGCAGCCGACACGCCGCCCGCCTTCGACATCGTCCGGCGCGGGTACGACCGTACGCAGGTGGATACGCGGATCGTCGAGCTGCGAGGTGGGGGACGATGAGTCAGGACCAGGGCAGCGCCGCACACGACACCGAGTTGGAGAAGGACCGGGCTCGGTACGGGCTGCTGGCGGTCGTCATCAGCAATCTCGCGATCGCCGGTGTCGCGATCTTCGGGGTATGGCGGCTCAACGGGGACAAGGGAGTGATCGTCGGCATCCTCACCGCCGCGTTCACCGCGGTCAGCAGCATGACGACCGCCTACCTGGGCATCAAGGCCGTCTCCAACACCGCGCGGTCGCTCGCCCTCGGCAACGGCGCCCGGTCCCGGCAGCAACACGGCACCACGCCGACCCCGCCACCACCCGCCCAGGGCACCCCCTAGTCCGTGCACGCCGAGGTGGACGGCGCCGCGCAGTTCTGCGCGGCCCATGAGGCCGCTGCGGGACCCCCGTCAAATCGTTCGCGTGTTTTTCCTGGGGGGTGAGATCCTGGACCGCGTATGTCTACGCATCCCGCCCCCGCCCTCGGCACCCTCGCCCCCCGTCTTACCGAGCTGTCGCTGCGCGACGCGCAGCGCCTCGGCCGGCGGCTCGAGGGCGCGCGCAAGATCCGTAAGCCGGAGGCCCGCGCCGCCGTCCTCGCCGAGATCGAGGCCGAGATCGGCAGGGCCGAGGAACGGATCGGTGAACGGCGCGCCCGCGTGCCCGCCGTCACCTACCCCGAGCAGCTGCCGGTCAGCCAGAAGAAGGACGAGATCGCGGCGGCCATCCGCGATCACCAGGTCGTCATCGTCGCCGGTGAGACCGGTTCCGGAAAGACCACGCAGATCCCGAAGATCTGTGTGGAGCTGGGCCGTGGCGTGCGCGGCATGATCGGGCACACGCAGCCCCGCCGTATCGCCGCCCGGACCGTGGCCGAGCGGGTCGCGGACGAGCTGAGGACGCCGCTCGGCGAGGCAGTCGGCTGGAAGGTGCGGTTCACCGACCAGGTGAACCCGGACGCCACGTTCATCAAGCTGATGACGGACGGCATCCTGCTCGCCGAGATCCAGACCGACCGCGAGCTGCGCGCCTACGACACGATCATCATCGACGAGGCCCACGAGCGGTCCCTCAACATCGACTTCCTGCTCGGTTACCTGGCGCAGCTGCTGCCCAAGCGGCCGGATCTCAAGGTCGTCATCACCTCGGCCACGATCGATCCCGAGCGCTTCTCGCGGCACTTCGGCGACGCCCCGATCATCGAGGTCAGCGGCCGGACCTATCCGGTGGAGGTGCGCTACCGGCCCCTTCTGGAGGAGGAGGGCGACGACGCCGACCGGGACCAGATCACCGCGATCTGCGACGCCGTCGAGGAACTCCAGGCCGAGGGCCAGGGCGACATCCTCGTCTTCCTCTCCGGCGAGAGGGAGATCCGGGACACGGCGGACGCGCTGGAGAAGAAGAAGTACCGGTTCACGGAAGTGCTGCCGCTGTACGCCCGGCTCTCCCACGCCGAGCAGCACCGGGTCTTCCAGCCGCACACCGGGCGCAGGATCGTTCTGGCCACCAACGTCGCCGAGACCTCCCTCACCGTCCCCGGCATCAAGTACGTCATCGACCCCGGCTTCGCCCGGATCAGCCGCTACAGCCACCGCACCAAGGTCCAGCGGCTGCCGATCGAGCCGATCTCGCAGGCCAGCGCCAACCAGCGCAAGGGCCGCTGCGGCCGGACGAGCGACGGCATCTGCATCCGGCTGTACGCCGAGGACGACTTCCTCGCCCGGCCGGAGTTCACGGACGCCGAGATCCTCCGGACGAACCTCGCCTCCGTCATCCTGCAGATGACCGCGGCCGGCCTCGGCGACATCGAGAAGTTCCCGTTCATCGACCCGCCGGACCACCGCAACATCCGTGACGGTGTCCAGCTGCTCCAGGAGCTGGGCGCGCTGGACCCGACACAGAAGGACGTGCGCAAGCGGCTCACCGACACCGGCCGCAAGCTCGCCCAGCTGCCCGTCGACCCGCGCCTGGCCCGCATGGTCCTGGAAGCGGACAAGAACGCCTGTGTCCGCGAGGTGATGGTCATCGCCGCCGCGCTGTCCATCCAGGACCCGCGCGAGCGCCCGGCCGACAAGCAGACCCAGGCCGACCAGCAGCATGCCCGCTTCAAGGACGAGACCAGCGACTTCCTCGCCTACCTCAACCTGTGGCGGTACATCCGCGAGCAGCAGAAGGAGCGCGGCTCCAGCTCCTTCCGCCGGATGTGCAAGCAGGAGTACCTGAACTTCCTGCGCATTCGCGAATGGCAGGACATCTACACCCAGCTGCGGACGGTCGCCAAGCAGATGGGGATCCATCTCGACGAGGCGGACGCCCCGGCCGACCGCGTCCACGTCTCGCTCCTCGCCGGTCTGCTCTCCCATGTCGGGATGAAGGACGTACGCGACGGCAGCAAGAACGAGTACCTGGGCGCCCGCAACGCCAAGTTCGCGATCTTCCCGGGCTCGGCGCTGTTCAAGAAGCAGCCCAAGTTCGTGATGTCGGCCGAGCTGGTGGAGACGAGTCGGCTCTGGGCGCGGGTCAACGCGAAGATCGAGCCCGAGTGGGTCGAGCCGCTGGCCGGACACCTGCTCAAGCGGACGTACAGCGAACCGCACTGGGAGAAGGACCAGGCGGCCGTGATGGCGTACGAGAAGGTCACGCTGTACGGCGTCCCGATCGTCGCCCAGCGGAAGGTCAACTACGGCCGGGTCGACCCGGAGACGAGCCGCGAGCTGTTCATCCGCAACGCGCTCGTGGAGGGCGACTGGCGTACGCACCACAAGTTCTTCGCCGACAACCGCAAGCTCCTCAGTGAGGTCGAGGAGCTGGAGCACCGGGCGCGGCGCCGGGACATCGTGGTCGACGACGAGACGCTCTTCGACTTCTACGACCAGCGGGTGCCCGAACACGTCGTCTCCGGCGCGCACTTCGACTCCTGGTGGAAGCGGAAGCGGCACGAGCAGCCGGACTTCCTGGACTTCGAGCGGGAGATGCTCATCCGGGAGTCGGCGGAGGCGGTGACGAAGGCCGACTATCCGGACTCCTGGCGGCAGGGGCAGCTCAAGTTCCGGGTGACGTACCAGTTCGAGCCGGGCGCGGACGCGGACGGTGTGACGGTCCACATCCCGCTCCAGGTGCTCAACCAGGTCACGGACGAGGGCTTCGACTGGCAGATCCCGGGCCTGCGCGAGGAGGTCGTGACGGAGCTGATCCGCACGCTGCCGAAGCCGATCCGCCGCAACTACGTGCCCGCGCCGAACTACGCGAAGGCGTTCCTGGAGAAGGCGGTGCCGTTGCAGGAGCCGCTGACGGTCACCATGGCCCGCGAGCTCAAGCGGATGGTCGGCGTCCCCTTCGAGGCGGACGACTTCGACTGGTCCAAGGTCCCCGACCACCTCAAGATCACCTTCCGGATCGTCGACGAGCGGCGCCGGAAGCTGGCCGAGGACAAGGACCTGGAGGCGCTGAAGCTGAGCCTGAAACCGAAGGCCCGCAAGGCGCTCTCGCAGGCGGCAGCGGCGACGGCCTCCCGCGAGGGCGGCGAGTCACTGGAGCGCAAGGGGCTGACCGACTGGACGATCGGCACGCTGACCCGGGTCTTCGAGACGCGCCGGGCCGGCCAGCCCGTCAAGGCGTACCCGGCGCTGGTGGACGACGGCGACACGGTGTCCGTGCGGCTCTTCGACACGGAGGCCGAACAGGCCGAGGCCATGTGGAAGGGCACCCGGCGCCTGATCCTGCGGAACATCCCGGTGAACCCGGCGAAGTTCGCGTCGGACAAGCTGACGAACGCCCAGAAGCTGGCGCTGTCCGCGAACCCGCACGGCTCCGTCCAGGCGTTGTTCGACGACTGCGCGATGGCGGCGGCGGACAAGCTGATCGGGGACTTCGGTGGCCCGGTGTGGGACGAGGAGTCGTACCGGAAGCTGTACGACAAGGTGCGCGCGGAGATCGTCGACACGACGGTCCGTGCGGTCGCCCAGGTGCAGCAGGTCCTCGCGGCCTGGCAGGCCTGTGAGCGCCGTCTGAAGGCCACGAGCAGCCCCGTGCTCCTCGCAAACCTGACGGACGTCCGCAAGCAGCTGGACGCCCTTGTGAAGCCCGGTTTCGTGACGTGGGCGGGCATACGACGCCTCCCCGACCTCATGCGCTACCTGGTGGCCGCCGACCGGCGCCTGCAGCAGATGCCGACGGGGGTCCAGCGGGACACCACCCGCATGGAGAAGGTCCACGAGATGCAGGACGAGTACGCCTGGCTCCTGGAGCAGCTCCCCCAGGGCCGCCCGGTGCCGCAGCAGGTCCTGGACATCCGCTGGATGATCGAGGAACTCCGGGTCAGCTATTTCGCCCACGCGCTGGGCACCGCGTACCCCGTCTCCGACAAGCGGATCGTCAAGGCGATCGACGCCGCCGTTCCGTAACCGAGCGCATACAGAGGGTGAGTTCGACCAGGCGGGCCCACCTCCTGTACAGTCTCTTCTCGCAGCGCAACGCAGCAAGCCGAGCGCCGCGAAACCTGGTCCTGTGGAGCAGTTTGGAGTGCTCGCCACCCTGTCAAGGTGGAGGCCGCGGGTTCAAATCCCGTCAGGACCGCATCGAAGAAGGGCCCGCATCCGGCAACGGAAGCGGGCCCTTCGCGTGTCGGCCGGCACCACCCGGCCACCCCACCAAGGCGGAGCCCGCGCCCGCGGCGGAGCCGCAATCAGACACAGCAAATCCCGTCAGGACCGCCTCGAAGAGGGCCCGCATCCGGCAACGGAAGCGGGCCCTTTCGCATGCCGTCAGTTCCCAAGGGCCGACCGGGTCCATGCAGCCCGTCCGGGGCTTGAGGGCGAGGCCCGTCAGGGCCGGAGCGGGGGACTGGGGGCAACGGCCCCAGGGCCAGGCCCCAGTGGCGCGCACGCGGATCGGCGTCGCGCCCGAGGAATCGGCCGAACCGGCGGAGCCCCCCGCCCTTGACGGCGGCACATTGCGCCGGTACCCAGGGACCAGGGCCCCGTTCCCCTGTGCGGTCCGCGGAGGTGGCGTATGGCGGCATCGGCCAGGCATGAGACGCGGGCGCTGCTGAGGGCGCACCTGTCGGCTGCCTCGTCCTACCGGCATCTCACCCGCCACTGCCCCATCTGCCACCACCTGCTGCGGCTGGCCATGGACGCCGGCCCCCTGGTCCCGGAACCGGGCGACGAGGAAGCCGAGGACGAAAGTCCCCGCAGCGCATGACCAACGCCGGTCCCAACAGCCCGCCATGCGGGGGACTCTGGAACAGCGCACTCCATTAGCGCACACACGCCGTCGGCAACAACCGGCGCGCCGTGTGACGGGAGTCACCGCATGAGTTTTTGAAAGGCCGGTACTTACCCCTGCCCTACAACTGGTCAATTTAATATGTGCAATTGCACCGGCCCCATGGGTCATGCGCAGCGGTTCCGACAGCCCTTCCCAGACTCCGACAAGGCCGCTCACAGGGGCTCACCCGCCACCCGACCAGCGCACAAAAAAGATCGCGCTGGACCCGGCGGAGTCCAGCGCGATCTACGACGCACCCTGTGTCGCTGCCTACAACGTTCTCTTCGGCCTGGGCGAGGGGCCTGTTGGGGCAGGCCCGCGTCGCTTGGAGCTAGGGTTCCGGGCGCCTCGGCGAGTTGGGGGACCAGCCGTATTGCCCGGTTATGCGGTTGTCAGGCCTCGCTGCGCTGCTGCGGGATGCCCGCGAGAAGAGCGCGGACCTCGGCCTCGCGGTAGCGGCGGTGCCCGCCGAGCGTACGGATGGACGTGAGCTTGCCGGCCTTCGCCCACCGCGTGACCGTCTTGGGGTCGACACGGAACATGGTGGCGACCTCAGCCGGGGTCAGCAGCGGCTCGGCATCAGGGGTGCGAGCGGTCATGAGCGGCCTCCTCGGGAGAACCGAACCTTCTCGGTTCTTTCCTCTAAATTCTGCACCTTGACCCGCGTTGCCCGAAATGGCGGACGCGAGTCGAGTCGGTTATAGGACGAACGGCTTGTCCTCGGCACTACAACTACACCATCTGTCCAGCCGCGTCGGCCAAACCGATGGAATTGCCCTCCCAGGTGTTCATCAGCGACGGAAGCCGATGGACCATGCCATAGCGGACAGTCACGCCACTGTGACGATCAGTCACAGGGCGATCAGGAGTCACCAGACCCCCCAAAGCGTGCAATGCTGAGATTCCGCCCACCGTGGAGCATAGTTGGACGGAGGGAGCCCTCCCCGGACTCCTTGTCCTATTTTGGCATGAGGGGCGGCACTTAGGGCAAGGCTCTTGTAAGTGCCGTCCATCACGCTTGGGACAAAAGTCCAGATCGGGACCAACGTCCCGTCAGATGGGCAAGTGCCGTAGACCGTACGTCGTTCGACGCCGTTCGAGCCGTGACGTACGTCACTCGCTTACGTCACTCAGTTCGCGGAACGCCGGTCCCGTACCGAGCGCCACCGTTCCACGAGCCGCACATAGACCTCGCCGGCCGCCGCCCCGTCACCCCGGCGCAGCGCCTCGACGGCCTCGGCCACGTCCGCCGCCGAGTGGTCGCCCTCCAGCTCGCCGGCCGGCAGCACATGCACCAGGCCGCCGTAGTCCAGCTCCACCAGCGAGCGCGGGTGGAACTCCTCCAGCCAGCGGCCGACGTCCAGCAGGCCGTCGATCAGCGGCCCCTCCTCGACGGTGTCCTTCAGCGTGCGCAGCCCCCGCGCCACCCGCCGCCGGGCCTGGACCATGGGCGTGCGGTAGCGCAGCACCGGCGGCACCTCCGCGGTGCCCTTCTCGTACCGCCGCTCCTCGTCGGAGACCAGCACGAACCAGTTCAGCGGCACCTGCCAGGTCGCCGTGCGGATCCACGGGCGGGCGTCGGGGTTGCGGGCGAGCCAGCGCTCGTAGTCCTGGGCCGCCTGGCGGCGTACGACGGGGGGCAGCACCGCGTCCAGGACCGACGCCGGAAGCTCCTCCGCCAGTTCGCCGAGCGCCTGCCAGCCGCGCAGCCGGGTCCGCCACGGGCACACGCAGACCACCCCGTCGACCTCCAGCACGAAGGCGTCGCTGCTCTCGTGCACCGGCACCGCGACCGGCGGGGTGGGCAGCAAGTCGGCCAGGGAGCGGCGCAGTTCGTCCTGACAGGAGGGGCGGTCGGGGCGGCGGGCGTACCGCGTCCAGTGGCTGCGCTCCGGCTCCGGGAAGGCGCCCAGCGGCTCGTACACGCGCAGGTACGCGGCATAGGGGACGACCACGGAGGACACCTTCGGCACGCCTGCTCCCTCCCCATCGGGCCCCGCTCGAAAACCGCTGCAAAACCACTGCAAATCGTGCCACGGTCATGCGTGCACAAGAGGCCCGGGAGAGTGATCCTGAACACTGCACGAATGGTGGTCGCGCCAAGGCTCTACGCTCATGCCACGGCACCCCGCCACCCGTACGGGGTCCAACCCCACCCGCCGCTCTTTACACAGGAGTCACCACAGTGACCGACGTAATCGGCGCACCTGCCGATGTCCTGCACACCCTGTTCCAGTCGGACCAGGGCGGCCATGAGCAGGTCGTGCTCTGCCAGGACCGCGCGACCGGCCTGAAAGCCGTGATCGCCATCCACTCCACCGCCCTGGGCCCGGCCCTCGGCGGCACGCGCTTCTACCCGTACGCGACCGAGGCCGAGGCCGTCGCCGACGCCCTGAACCTCGCGCGCGGCATGTCGTACAAGAACGCCATGGCCGGCCTCGACCACGGCGGCGGCAAGGCCGTCATCATCGGCGACCCGGAGCGCGACAAGACCGAGGAACTGCTGCTCGCCTACGGCCGCATGGTCGCCTCGCTCGGCGGTCGCTACGTCACCGCGTGCGACGTCGGCACCTATGTCGCCGACATGGACGTCGTGGCCCGCGAGTGCCGCTGGACCACCGGCCGCTCCCCCGAGAACGGCGGCGCCGGGGACTCCTCGGTGCTCACCGCCTTCGGCGTCTACCAGGGCATGCGCGCCTCCGCCCAGCACCTGTGGGGCGACCCCTCGCTGCGCGGCCGCAGAGTCGGCATCGCCGGCGTCGGCAAGGTCGGCCACCACCTGGTGAAGCACCTGCGCGACGAGGGCGCCGAGGTCGTCGTCACGGACGTGCGCACGGACGCCGTCCAGCGGATCCTCGAGCAGTACCCGGTCGGTGTGACGGCGGTCGCCGACACCGAGGAGCTGATCCGGGTCGAGGGGCTGGACATCTACGCCCCCTGCGCGCTCGGCGGCGCACTGAACGACGACTCCGTCCCGGCGCTCACCGCCACGGTGGTGTGCGGCGCGGCCAACAACCAGCTCGCGCACCCGGGCGTCGAGAAGGACCTCGCCGACCGAGGGATCCTGTACGCCCCGGACTACGTGGTGAACGCCGGCGGCGTCATCCAGGTGGCCGACGAGCTGCACGGGTTCGACTTCGACCGGTGCAGGGCGAAGGCGGCGAAGATCTTCGACACCACGCTGGCCATATTCGCACGTGCGAAGGAAGACGGGATTCCGCCGGCCGCGGCGGCCGACCGGATCGCCGAGCAGCGGATGGCCGAGGCCCGCGCGGGACACGCTGCGCACTGACCCGGTCGCACAGGTGAGCGGTACCCGTCGGCGGGAACTTAGAGAGAACTCTCACTTCCCCCGGCGGGTCGTTCCCCGATAAGTGGTTAAAATCGCCACTGACCAGCGAGGACAGGGCTCCTCGAGGGTCCTGTGCACACGCGCGTGCTGCGGGCGACGTACCGTATGGGCGCGGGCTCAGGTACCGTGGAAGCCCTACGGACCGGCCTCTCTGCGGAGGGTCCGTTCCAGATCATGAACGCGTGTCAGACTCTGGGGCCACCAAGCCCCGTCACCGAGGGGGTCGAGCCATGGGGCGCGGCCGGGCCAAGGCCAAGCAGACGAAGGTCGCCCGCCAGCTGAAGTACAACAGCGGTGGGACTGACCTGTCACGGCTGGCCAGTGAACTGGGCGCATCGACTTCGAGCCAGCCGCCGAACAGCGAGCCGTTCGAGGACGATGAGAATGAAGAGGACGATCTTTACTCTCGTTACGCCGACCTCTATGAGGACGACGACGAGGATGAAGACGACGGTCCCTCACAACATCGTCGCGGCGCTTGACCTTGCACTGAGCACTCGTCCGGTCGGTGGCACTGCCACCGACCGGCTTCTGTGCTACCCGCAGGTTCAGCCGGCGTAGTCCTCGACCATTTCCGCGCCGGTCTCCTTCTCGCCCCGCTCGATGATCTCGCCGGCCACCCATGCGTCGACACCGCGGTCGGCCAGGGTGGCGAGGGCCACCTCGACGGACTCCTCGGGGACGATCGCCATCATGCCGACGCCCATGTTGAGGGTCTTCTCCAGCTCCAGGCGCTCGACGTTCCCGGTCTTCCCGACCAGGTCGAAGATCGCTCCCGGAGTCCAGGTGGAGCGGTCGACGGTCGCGTGCAGCTCGTCCGGGATGACGCGGGCCAGGTTGGCCGCGAGCCCGCCGCCGGTGATGTGCGAGAACGCGTGCACATCCGCGGTGCGGGTCAGGGCGAGGCAGTCCAGCGAGTAGATCTTGGTGGGCTCCAGCAGTTCCTCGCCGAGGGTGCGGCCGAGCTCCGCGACCTCCGTCTCCAGGGCCAGGCCGGCGCGGTCCAGCAGGACGTGGCGGACCAGGGAGTACCCGTTCGAGTGAAGCCCGGAGGACGCCATGGCGATCACCGCGTCACCCTTACGGATGCGATCCGCGCCGAGCAGCCGGTCGGCCTCCACGACGCCCGTACCGGCGCCCGCGACGTCGAAGTCGTCCTCGCCCAGCAGGCCCGGGTGCTCGGCCGTCTCACCGCCCACCAGGGCACACCCGGCGAGCACACAGCCCTCCGCGATGCCCTTCACGATGGCGGCGACGCGCTCGGGGTGCACCTTGCCGACGCAGATGTAGTCCGTCATGAACAGCGGCTCGGCGCCGCACACCACGATGTCGTCCATGACCATGGCGACCAGGTCGTGGCCGATGGTGTCGTAGACGCCCATACGGCGCGCGATGTCGACCTTCGTGCCGACGCCGTCCGTGGCGGAGGCGAGCAGCGGGCGCTCGTAGCGCTTGAGGGCGGAGGCGTCGAAGAGCCCGGCGAAGCCGCCGAGGCCGCCGAGGACCTCGGGGCGCCGGGTCTTCTTCACCCACTCCTTCATGAGTTCCACGGCGCGGTCGCCCGCCTCGATGTCGACGCCCGCCGCTGCGTAGCTGGCACCAGTTGTCTCAGACATGACTGTGAGAGCTTTCGTGTCGTACTGCAGGGTGTTACGGGCGGCGGATCGCGTCGGCCGCGGCCGTGGCGGCGGGACCGGCCGCCAGCTCGGTCTCCAGCAGCTGCTTGCCGAGCAGCTCCGGGTCCGGCAGCTCCATCGGGTACTCGCCGTCGAAGCAGGCGCGGCACAGGTTCGGCTTGGCGATCGTGGTCGCCTCGATCATGCCGTCGATGGAGATGTAGGCGAGGGAGTCGGCGCCGAGGCTGGTGCCGATCTCCTCGATGGTCATGCCGTTGGCGATCAGCTCCGCGCGCGTGGCGAAGTCGATACCGAAGAAGCAGGGCCACTTCACGGGCGGCGAGGAGATCCGGATGTGGACCTCGGCGGCGCCGGCCTCGCGGAGCATGCGGACCAGGGCCCGCTGGGTGTTGCCGCGCACGATCGAGTCGTCGACGACGACCAGGCGCTTGCCCTTGATGACTTCCTTCAGCGGGTTCAGCTTCAGGCGGATGCCGAGCTGGCGGATGGTCTGCGAGGGCTGGATGAAGGTCCGGCCGACGTAGGCGTTCTTCACCAGGCCGCTGCCGAAGGGGATGCCGGAGGCCTCCGCGTAGCCGATGGCGGCCGGGGTGCCGGACTCCGGGGTCGCTATGACGAGGTCGGCCTCGACGGGGGCTTCCTTGGCGAGACGGCGGCCCATCTCGACGCGGGAGAGGTACACGTTCCGGCCGGCGATGTCGGTGTCCGGGCGGGCCAGGTACACGTACTCGAACACACAGCCCTTGGGCTTCGCTTCTGCGAATCGGGAGCTGCGCAGGCCGTTCTCGTCGACGGCGATGAACTCGCCCGGCTCGATCTCGCGGACGAAGCTGGCGCCGCAGATGTCCAGGGCGGCGGACTCGGAGGCGACCACCCAGCCGCGCTCCAGACGGCCGAGGACCAGCGGGCGGATGCCCTGCGGGTCACGGGCCGCGTAGAGGGTCTGCTCGTCCATGAAGACGAGCGAGAAGGCGCCCCGCACCTTCGGCAGGACCTGGTGGGCGGCCTGCTCGATGGTCAGCGGCTTGCCGTCCTCGTCGACCTGGGCGGCCAGCAGCGCCGTCAGCAGGTCGGTGTCGTTGGTGGCCGCGACCCGGGTGGAGCGGCTGTTGTTGTCGTTGGGCAGCTCGGCGACCATCTCGGCGAGCTGCGCCGTGTTGACCAGGTTGCCGTTGTGGCCGAGCGCGATCGAGCCGTGCGCGGTGGCGCGGAACGTCGGCTGGGCGTTCTCCCACACGGAGGCGCCGGTGGTCGAGTAGCGGGCGTGTCCGACCGCGATGTGACCCTGGAGCGAACCGAGCGAGGTCTCGTCGAAGACCTGGGAGACCAGGCCCATGTCCTTGAAGACGAGGATCTGGGAGCCGTTGCTGACCGCGATTCCCGCGGATTCCTGACCCCGGTGCTGGAGGGCGTAGAGCCCGAAGTACGTGAGCTTTGCGACCTCTTCACCCGGAGCCCAGACACCGAAGACGCCACAAGCGTCCTGGGGGCCCTTCTCGCCGGGAAGCAGATCGTGATTGAGTCGACCGTCACCACGTGGCACGCCACCGAGTGTAGGCGAGATCGACCACTGGTCCGAATTGGGGATGCGTGGCCGTCACCGGTACAGCGGTCGCGATCACCTTGTGGCTTTCCGCGTTTGCGCTGGCCAGCGCGGTTTCGGGGGTCCGCGGGCGGCCGTGGAGGGCCAGCCCCGCAGCGGTCGCGGGCGCCTTTCGACGGGTGTGCGAGTGAGGCGTCGCACATCATGCGGGCGCGCTGCGGCTGAGGTGGATGCGATCGCCGTCGCCGTCGGTGAGCGTGAGCTTCCCGGCGTCGGTCTTGGCGACGAGGGTGCCCGTGGTGAGTGCGCGGGCGAGGGCCCGCTCGAACTCCATGCGGTCCGGGGCGCAGGCCATCCTGGTCGTGCGCAGGTCGCCGAAGGTGATCCGGTCGCCGTGCACGGTGGCCCGGGCGCTGAAGTGGTTGCAGCCCAGGTTGCCGGCCGCCTTGCCGTCCTCGTCGACACGGAGGCGGGCGGTGGCGGGCGCGTGCCGGGTCGTGTCGCCGGCGGTGAGGCTGTCGACCCGCCAGTCGATGCCGGTCACCCGTGACTGCTGGACGCTCACCGGACCACTGTCCGCCTTTCCGATGCCACAGGCCACCGTGAGCGGGACGAGCACGGCTGCCGCCGTCAGGGTCATGCGCTGCTTGTGCCGGTTCATACGGGTTCGACGGACCGGCGGTACGACCGGTTCCGCTGTCCGGCCCCGCGACGTGGGCGGCCGCTACGACATGAGCGGCAGCAGTCCCCCGATGTCCGCCCGCTCCCCGCCGGCCCTCACCTGGGCCTCCTCAAGGGCCTCCGTCCAGGTCAGGCGCCCGGTGGCGAGCCGGATCCAGGTCAGCGGGTCGGTCTCGACCACGTTGGGCGGGGTGCCGCGGGTGTGCCGGGGCCCCTCGACGCACTGCACCACGGCGTACGGCGGCACGCGCACCTCGGTGGAGCCGCCGGGCGCCTTGACGGCCAGGGCGTCGGCGAGCAGCCGGGTGGCGGCGGCCAGGGCCTGACGGTCGAACGGCACGTCCAGGCCGGGCACGGCGGCGTTGAGGTCGTCGGTGTGGACGACGAGCTCGGCGGTACGGGTGACCAGATAGTCGTCCAGGGGCAGCGAACCGGCGCTCGTCTGGAGGATCCGGGTGCCGGAGTGCTCCGCGAGCAGGGCTCGCAGGGACTGTTCGATGTCCGCCAGGTAGAGGTCCGGGTCGGGGTGTTCGGCGGCGATCTCCCGGGTGAACGCGTCGATGGCGGCGGCGTTGGCCGCGGTGGCGAAGGGCCAGTCGAGCAGGACGGCGTCCGCCTTCGGCGGCTCGGGCAGGGCGAGCGCCCGGTGGATCGCGGTGAGTGCCATGCCGATGTGCGCGACCAGGTCGCGTACGGTCCACTCGCCGAGCCGGGTGGGCAGCGCGAACTGCTCTTCGGTGAGGTCGCGAACGGCCTCCCGGACATGTCCGAACTGGGCGAGGACCGCGGCACGGGTCCTGGCGGGGTCGTAGCTGCGGGCGCGCTTCTTGGCCGGGGGCATGGCGGTGAGCCTATGCCCTGACCGCGTAGTCCTTCAGGCCCTTTTCGACCAGGTCGAAGGCCTGCCGGGCGCGTTGGGCGGCGTCGGCGGCCACCTGGTCGACGGTCTCGCCGGCATCGATCCGGCGGTGGTGTTCCTCGATCAGCGCGTTGCGGGCGGCGGTGAGGGTGGCGGCGGTGATCAGCGCCAGCGTGGCGTCGCCGGTCTCCTCGCTGAGCAGGTCGGCCAGTTCGCGCCCGCCCTTCTCGGACTCGACGTAGGCGCGTTCGCGCAGGACCGGCGTGGCCATGATGACCGCGCGGACCCGGCGGGCGAACGGCTCGCCGTGCAGGCCGACCGCGGGGTCGCGCCCCTCCACCATCGCGAGGAACTGCCGGCGCACGGCCGCCACCGCGGACTCCCCGGGCGCACGCTCGCGCACGGCCCGGGCGGCGTCGGAGAAGTGCTCCACCATCGGCTTGAAGACCAGTTCCTCCTTCGTGCCGAAGTAGTTGAAGACGGTCATCTTCGACACCTCGGCGGCGTCGGCGATCTCCTGGACGGACACCGCGTCGAAGCCCCGCTCCGCGAACAGGTCGACCGCCACCCGGTAGATCCGCATCGCCGTCTGCCGCTTCTTGCGCTCGCGCAGACCCATCGCCTCAGCCATGCGGGAAGCTTACCAAGACGAACTTTAGCCTCGGCCCAAATCTCATCTTGGATAAAACATTGACTGAGTATACGAATACCGGGCATGGTACTGCCCATGACCGACACACAGCGCAAGATCGGCCTGGTCGTCTGCCTGATCACGATCGTCCTGGCCGTCCTGGACACCCAGATCGTGTCCGCCGTGACCTTCCCGATCGTCCGGGACCTCGACCCCGACCGCGGGATCGACAAGATGCCCTGGCTGCTCAGCGCCTTCTCCCTGGCCTCGGCCGCGATGCTCCCGCTCTACGGCAGACTGTGCGACACCCTCGGCGCCAAGCCGGTCTTCCTCGGCGCCCTCGGTGCCTTCCTGAGCGGCTCGGCGCTGTGCGGCGCCGCCCCGTCGATCGGCTGGCTGATCGCGTCCCGGGCCGTGCAGGGCATCGGTGCGGGCGGGCTGATGAGCGTCACGATGGTGGTGATCGCGCAGCTGGCGGGGCCGGACGGCAAGAAGAACAAGGGCGCGGGCACCGGTGGGATCGTCGCGGGCGGCGGCATCGCCGTGGGGCCCTGGGTCGGCGGCTTCCTCGCCGACCACGCGAGCTGGCGCTGGGCGTTCTACGTCAATCTGCCGCTCGGCATCGCCGCCCTGGCCACCGCCGTGGTCGTGCTGAAGCTCCCCCGTCCTGCCACCAGGTGCTCGATCGACTTCGCCGGTGCCGCGCTCGCCGCCGCGTTCTCCACCGCCCTGCTGCTGGTCACCGAGTGGGGCGGCAAGCAGTACGCCTGGACGTCCCCGCAGGTCATCGGCCTGGCCCTGGCCTTTGCCAGCGCCCTCGGACTCTTCCTGCGCCGCCAGTTCACCGCCGCCGAGCCCATCCTGCCGCCCTCGCTGTTCCGCATCCGTGAGCTGCGCCTGGGGTTCGTGATCCAGGGGCTGATGGGCGCGGCCATGACGGGCGCCATCTACTGCGTACTGGTCTACCTCCAGCTCGTCCGGGGCATCACCAGCTCCTCCGCCGGTCTGTATCTGGCCCCGATGGCGGCGGGCATCACGGCGGTCGGCCTCGCCACCGGGCGGCTCACCGCACGCGGCTGGTCCGAGCGGACGTTCGTGATCGGCGGTTCGGTGGTCGGCACGGCCGCCTACCTGTTGCTGGCCACCACCGGCACCCACACCTCCCTGTGGCAGCTGCGGGCGGCCATGCTCCTCATCGGCCTCGGCTTCGGCCAACTCCTCGGCCAGCTGATCCAGTTGGTCCAGCAGAAGGCGCCGCGCCACCAGCTCGGCGTCGCCACCACCGCGATCCGCTTCTTCCAGACCCTCGGCGGAGCCCTCGGTGCCACCCTGTTCGGCACCCTCCTCAGCCGCCTCTACGACGGCCCCGGCGACGTCGGCTCCCTGGCCGCCCTGCGCGCAGCCGACCGTGCGGCGGGCATGACGGCGTACGTCTCCGCACTGGACGTGGTGTTCCTGTGCGGGGCGGGGCTGATGGCGCTGTGCCTGCTGCTCGCCCTGCGGCTTCCGAAGCCCGGGCCGGCACGTGAAACGGCCCCGCCCGTCGGAACGGGCGAGGCCGTCAGCGGCGTGGAAGACCCGCCGCTTACGCGAGCAGTGCCGGAATCGTCTCCTCGTGTGCCTTCCGCAGCTCCTCCAGCGTGAGGGTGAACTCGCCCTGGATCTCCACGGCCTCACCGTCCACGACACCGATCCGGGTGGCCGGCAGGCCCCGCGCACCGCACATGTCGTTGAAGCGGACCTCCTCCGAGCGCGGCACCGCGACGATCGCGCGGCCGGCCGACTCGGACAGGAGGAAGGTGAAGGCGTCGAGGCCGTCGGGTACGACCAGACGCGCGCCCTTGCCGCCGAGCAGCGCGGACTCCACGACCGCCTGGACCAGACCGCCGTCGGACAGGTCGTGCGCGGAGTCGATCATGCCGTCGCGGGAAGCGGAGACCAGGATCTCGGCCAGCAGGCGTTCCCGCTCCAGGTCCACGGCCGGGGGCAGGCCGCCGAGGTGGTCGTGGACCACCTGGGACCAGGCCGAGCCGCCGAACTCCTCACGGGTGTCGCCGAGGAGGTAGATCAGCTGGCCCTCCTCCTGGAAGGCGACCGGCGTACGGCGCGCGACGTCGTCGATCACACCCAGGACCGCCACGACCGGCGTCGGGTGGATCGCCGCCTCGCCCGTCTGGTTGTACAGGGACACATTGCCGCCGGTCACCGGAGTGCCCAGCTGCTGACAGGCGTCCGCCAGACCGCGCACCGCCTCCGCGAACTGCCACATGACCGCCGGGTCCTCCGGCGAGCCGAAGTTCAGGCAGTCCGACACCGCGAGCGGCTTCGCGCCCGTCGTCGCCACGTTCCGGTACGCCTCCGCCAGGGCCAGCTGCGCGCCCGTGTACGGGTCGAGCTTGGCGTAGCGGCCGTTGCCGTCCGTCGCGATCGCGACACCGAGGCCGGTCTCCTCGTCCACCCGGATCATGCCGGAGTCCTCCGGCTGGGCGAGGACGGTGTTGCCCTGCACGAAGTGGTCGTACTGGGACGTGATCCACTTCTTCGACGCCTGGTTCGGGGAGCCGACCAGCTTCAGGACCTGGTCCTTCAGCTCCTCGCCCGACGAGGGACGCGGCAGCTTGTTCGCGTCGTCGGCCTGGAGGGCGTCCTGCCAGGACGGGCGGGCGTACGGGCGCTCGTACACCGGGCCCTCGTGGGCGACCGTGCGCGGGTCGACGTCGACGATCTTGCCGCCGTGCCAGTAGATCTCCAGGCGGTCGCCGTCCGTCACCTCACCGATGACCGTGGCGATCACGTCCCACTTGGCGCAGATCTCCAGGAAGCGGTCGACCTTCTCCGGTTCCACGACCGCACACATGCGCTCCTGCGACTCGCTCATGAGGATCTCCTCAGGAGACAGGGTCGAGTCGCGCAGGGGGACGTCGTCCAGCGTCACGCGCATACCGCCGGAGCCGTTCGACGCCAGCTCGGACGTGGCGCAGGACAGGCCGGCCGCGCCCAGGTCCTGGATGCCGACGACCAGCTTCTCCTTGAAGGCCTCAAGGGTGCACTCGATGAGCAGCTTCTCCTGGAAGGGGTCACCGACCTGGACCGCCGGGCGCTTGCTCGGCTTGGCGTCGTCGAAGGTCTCCGAGGCCAGGATCGACGCGCCGCCGATGCCGTCGCCGCCCGTGCGGGCGCCGTAGAGGATGACCTTGTTGCCCGCGCCGGAGGCCTTGGCGAGGTGGATGTCCTCGTGCCGCATCACGCCGATGGCACCGGCGTTGACCAGCGGGTTTCCCTGGTAGCAGGCGTCGAAGACGACCTCGCCGCCGATGTTGGGCAGGCCCAGGCAGTTGCCGTAGCCGCCGATGCCCGCGACCACGCCCGGCAGGACGCGCTTGGTGTCGGGGTGGTCGGCGGCGCCGAAGCGCAGCGGGTCCACGACCGCGACCGGCCTGGCGCCCATCGCGATGATGTCGCGGACGATGCCGCCGACGCCGGTGGCCGCGCCCTGGTAGGGCTCGACGTACGACGGGTGGTTGTGCGACTCGACCTTGAAGGTGACCGCGTAACCCTGGCCGACGTCGACGACACCGGCGTTCTCACCGATGCCCACCAGCAGCGCGTCGCTCTGCGGTGCCTTCTCGCCGAACTGGCGCAGGTGGACCTTGGAGGACTTGTACGAGCAGTGCTCGGACCACATGACGGAGTACATGGCGAGCTCGGCACCGGTGGGCCGGCGGCCGAGGATCTCGACCACGCGCTCGTACTCGTCCTTCTTCAGGCCGAGTTCGGCCCAGGGCAGCTCGACGTCGGGGGTCGCGGCCGCGTGCTCGACCGTGTCCAGGGGCGTCCGGCTCATGCGTTGACCAGCTTCTTGAGGATCGAGGTGAAGAACGGCAGACCGTCGGTGCGGCCGGTGCCGATGAGCGGCTCCGTGGCGTGCTCCGGGTGCGGCATCAGGCCGACGACGTTGCCGGCCTCGTTGGTGATGCCTGCGATGTCGCGGAGCGAACCGTTGGGATTCACGTCCAGGTACCGGAAGACGACCCGGCCCTCCGCCTCGAGCATGTCGAGCGTGCGCTCGTCGGCGACGTACCGCCCGTCCATGTTCTTCAGCGGGATGTGGATCTCCTGACCCTGGCGGTAGTCGCCGGTCCAGGCCGTGCCCGCGTTCTCCACCCGCAGCTTCTGGTCGCGGCAGATGAAGTGGAGGTGGTCGTTGCCGAGCATCGCGCCCGGGAGGAGGTGGGCCTCCGTGAGGACCTGGAAGCCGTTGCAGATGCCGAGGACCGGCAGGCCGGCCTTCGCCTGCTCGATGACGGTCCCCATCACCGGCGAGAACCGGGAGATGGCCCCGGCCCGCAGATAGTCGCCGTAGGAGAAACCGCCGGGGAGTACCACGGCGTCGACCTGCTTGAGGTCCTTGTCCTTGTGCCACAGGGCGACCGGTTCTGCGCCCGCGAGGCGGATCGCGCGCTGGGTGTCCCGGTCGTCGAGGCTGCCCGGGAAAGTGACGACGCCAATACGAGCGGTCACTTGGCCGCCTCCGCGACTTCTTCGACCTTGACGGTGAAGTCCTCGATCACCGTGTTGGCGAGGAAGGATTCCGCAAGATCGTGGATGCGGGCGAGCGCGGCCTCGTCAACGGGCCCGTCAACTTCCAGTTCGAAACGCTTTCCCTGACGTACGTCCGAGATCCCATCGAAACCCAGACGCGGCAGCGCACGCTGGACCGCCTGGCCCTGGGGGTCGAGGATCTCCGGCTTGAGCATGACGTCGACTACGACGCGTGCCACTGGCACTCCCGGTGTGTGGTGCTGAGCAGGTTCCTTCAGACTACCCGCACAAAATTTCTACGCGAGTAGAGTTGTAGGAAACTACGTGAGGCGCATCACGATCGGGTGTCGAAGCCGTACCGCCGTGAAAAGTTCTGGGAAAGTTCGACGGTCCGCCCCGTCCGCCTATTGTGTTCAGACACGCGGACGGATTTAGTCGGGCTTCACTTTGCATTGCCGAGCACTGTACAAATGAATTGGCAATAGCCGATACTCGGCACGTCATCGCCGTTGAGCTGTATCGACGTGCCGCACGAAGGGACCGATATTCGTGGCGCAAAAGGTCGTGGTCACGCTCTTTGACGACATCGACGGCTCGGAAGCGGCGGAAACGATCGCCTTCGGACTCGACGGCAAGTCGTACGAGATCGACCTGAACGAAACCAACGCCAAGAAACTGCGCAAGGCGCTTGCCCCCTACGTCGAGGCAGGCCGCAAGCGGTCGCGCTCCGGCAAGGCGTACAGGCAGACGGAGGTCGCCCCCGACCCGGCGGCCGTCCGCGCCTGGGCCCAGGCCAACAAGATGGACGTCCCGGCCCGCGGACGCATCCCCAAGAAGGTCTACGAGGCCTTCAGCGCCGCGCAGTGAAGCCCGCGAAGGGGCAGTCCTCAGGGCCCGTCAGCGGACCCTGAGGACCGTGCACTTGGGCATACCGGGCAACAAGGGGGAGCCGACTTGCGCGACCCCCCTGCTGATCAGCTAATGTCTGGAGCACGCCGAGGGGCGAGGCCGAAAGGACCGAAACCCCGAGGATCGTGCGGGTGTAGTTCAGTAGTAGAACATCCCCCTTCCAGGGGGAAGGCGCAGTGTGCGATTCCTGTCACCCGCTCTGGCACCGGTCACAACCACTCGTGTGGATCAGGTAGGCTGGTGCTCGCACCGATCGGTGGGAGCCGGTCGGGGGCAGTGCGGACGTAGCTCAGTTGGTAGAGCGCAACCTTGCCAAGGTTGAGGTCGCGAGTTCGAGCCTCGTCGTCCGCTCCAGGGAAAGCCCCGGTCATCATGACCGGGGTTTTTTCGTGCGCCTGTGTCTCCGACACCTTCCCGTGCGCCGCTGACATTTGTCATGCCGGGCGATGACAGCGCGCACTGCCGACCCGGCCCGGACGCCGGGACGCTGGCTTCATGCACTACGACGAACACGAACGCGTGATTGAGGTCACCGATCTCAGGCGTGTCTACGGGGGCGGGTTCGAGGCCGTACGCGGAATCAGCTTCTCCGTGGCCCGCGGGGAGATCTTCGCCCTGCTCGGCACCAACGGGGCGGGCAAGACGTCGACGGTCGAACTGCTGGAGGGCCTCGCGGCACCCGCCGGGGGCCGGGTCCGGATCCTCGGCCACGATCCCTGCCGGGAGCGGACGGCCGTACGCCCCCGCACCGGCGTGATGCTCCAGGAGGGCGGCTTCCCGGCCGAACTGACCGTCGCCGAGACCGCCCGGATGTGGGCGGGATGCACGAGCGGGGCCCGGCCGGAGGCGGAGGTGCTGGAACTGGTCGGGCTGGCCGGCAAACACGGGGTGCGGGTCAAACAGCTCTCCGGCGGCGAGCGGCGGCGGCTCGACCTGGCGCTCGCCCTGCTCGGCGATCCCGAGGTGCTCTTCCTCGACGAGCCGACGACCGGGCTCGACGCGGAAGGCCGCCGGGACACCTGGGAGTTGGTGCGCGGACTGCGCGACGCGGGCACGACCGTGCTGCTCACCACGCACTATCTGGAGGAGGCCGAGGGCCTCGCCGACCGGCTCGCGATCCTGCACGAGGGCCGGATCGCGGCCTCCGGAACCCCGGCCGAGGTCACCGCGGGCCGGCCCTCCCGGATGGCCTTCGAACTGCCCGACGGCTACTTCGTCGGCGACCTGCCTCCCCTGGCCGACCTCGGCGTCTGCGACCACGAGAGCGACGGAAGGGTCGTACGGCTGCGGACGACCCAACTCCAGCGCACCGCGACCGCCGTGCTGACCTGGGCCGAGCGGACGGGCATCGAGCTGCGCGGGCTGGACGTGCGCTCGGCTTCTCTGGAGGAGGCGTTCCTGGGGATCGCACACGAACACGCACAGGCGGTGGCGGCGTGAGCCGGGGCGGAGCGCACACGGAGGGGCGCAGTGCCGGCGGAGCCGGAGCCAAGACCCTGGGGCGGGGCGGGGGCGGGGACGGAACCCTTGCCGGAGACGCGGCACACATCGGCCCCGGAGCCGGCAGCGCGGGCGGGGGCGGAGCAGTCTCCGTCCGAGCCGGCGGCGCGACCGGAGCACGAGGTGGCGGCGGTGGCCGGGGGCGGAGCGAGAGGAAGGGGCAGGACGTGAGCGGTGTCCGGACCGGTGCGGGAAGTGGTGTCGGGGTCGGTGGGGTGAGTGGTGCCGGGGCGGCGGGCCGGGCCGGCGGCCGCCGGGCGGCGGGCCGGCGGATGTGGGCCCTGGCCCGGGCCGAACTCGCTCTGCTCGGACGTAACCGAGGTGTCGTGTTCACCGCGCTGGCCGTGCCGCTCCTGCTGCCGTTCAGCATGCGGCCGGCCATCGACCAGCTGGATCTGGGGAAGCAGGGGCTGACCATCGGCACCACCCTGCTGACGGCCGCGATCGGCTTGTCCTTCCTCTTCGCCGTGTACACCTCCCTGGTCAACGCCTACGTCGCCCGCCGCGAGGAACTCGTCCTGAAGCGGCTGCGCACCGGCGAGCTCACCGACGCCGAGATCCTCACCGGCACGGCCCTGCCCGCCCTCGGTATCGGACTCGCCCAGGCGCTGCTGCTGTGCGCCGGGTGCACGGCCCTGCTGCACACCGGTGCGCCCAGGGCGCCGTACCTGATCCTGCCCGGGCTGCTGGCCGGGTACCTGGTCAGTGCCTCGCTCGCCGCGTTCACCTCGTCCTTCACCCGCACCGTGGAGAGCAGCCAGGTCACCGCGATGCCGCTGATGGTCCTGTCGATGCTCGGCTCCGGGATCACCGTCCCGACCGAGTTCCTGCCGGGCAAGCTGGCCACCGTGTGCGAGCTGCTGCCGCTGTCCCCGGCGATCCGGCTCGTCCGCGGCGGCTGGACGGGCCAGTTGGGCACCGGCGAGGCACTGGGCGCCCTCGTGACCGCGTTGGCCTGGATCTTCATCGCGGTGTTTGCTGTACGGCGGCGGTTCCGGTGGGAACCGCGGCGCTGAGCACGGAAGCGACGGGGGACGGGCGCGCATGGTGGGACGGATACGCGGGTGGCAGCAGCGGCACTGGGGGCGGCGGAGCAAGGCGGAGCGCGTCGAGCTGCAGAGCCTGATCACCTGGCACACCAGCATCTGGGTGTTCCCGCTCTGCTGGCTGCTTTTTCCCCTCACCACCGGGCTGCACCGGCAGCCCGTGCCGGTGGCCCTCGCCCTGCTGCTCATCGCCGTGAACCTGCTGCAGTGCGCCGCCGCCGGCCGGCTTCTGCGGCCCGCGCTCGACCACTTCCTCGGGCGCGCCGCACTCCCACCGCGTGCCCAGCGGGGGGCCGCCGTCCTTCTCGGCCTGGCGCTCGCGGTGACCGCGGCGCTCCACGCCGTCGGCGGGACCGATCCGTCCACCGCCCGGCTCGCCCTCGGGGCGGTGCTCACCACCTTCGGGATGCTGTACGCCCTCACCGTGCCGATCCGGCACTTCCTGGTCCGGTTCGGGGGCCTCTCGGTGCTGATCACGGCCGTCTTCGCGGTCCCGCGTCCCACCGGTCTCGGGGTGTTCGCCACCGGGACGACGACCGCCTTCGCCACCGGCTTCTCCCTGATCACCGGCCGTTGCGGCGCCTGGACCCTGTCCGTGCTCTGGGAGGCCGAACGCGCCCGGGAGATCGAGGCCCGGCTCGCCGTCGCGGAGGAGCGGCTGCGGTTCGGCCGGGATCTGCACGACGTACTGGGCCGGAACCTGTCCGTGATCTCGCTCAAGAGCGAGCTGGCCGTCCAACTCGCCCGGCGCGGGCGGCCGGAGGCCGTGGAGCAGATGATCGAGGTGCAGCGCATCGCGCAGGAGTCCCAGCGCGAGGTACGGGCCGTCGTACGCGGCTACCGGGAGGCCGACCTCGAGGCCGAACTCACCGGCGCCCAGGGGGTGTTGACGGCTGCCGGGATCGACTGCGAGGTCAGCGCGGAGACGACGGGGCTGCCCGTCGAGGTGCAGTCCGCGCTCGGCTGGGTGGTGCGCGAGGCGACCACCAACGTGCTGCGGCACGGGGACGCCGGGCGCTGCACGCTGTGGCTGCGGGTGCTCGAGGGGCACGCGGTGCTGACGGTGGAGAACGACGGGCTGCCCGGAACCCCCGACGGGGGTGGGGGTTCCGGGCTCACGGGACTGCGGGAGCGGCTCGCGGCCGTCGGCGGCACCCTGGAGGCGGGCGCGGTGCCCGAGGCCCGGTTCCGGTTGGTGGCCAAGGTGCCACTGCAGCAGAAAGTGAGTGAAGTCACGCTATGAGCACACCGGTACGGCTGTTGCTCGCCGACGACGAGCATCTGATCCGCGGCGCGCTGGCCGCGCTGCTGTCGCTGGAGGACGATCTCCTCGTCGTCGCGGAGGCGGCCAGCGGACCCGAGGCGCTGGCGATGGCGCGGGCCCACACACCCGATGTCGCCGTGCTCGACCTTCAGATGCCGGGCGCCGACGGTGTGAAGGTCGCCACATCCCTGCGGGCCGAACTGCCCGGCTGCCGGGTGCTGATCGTCACCGGGCACGGGCGGCCCGGCCACCTGAAACGGGCGCTCGCGGCCGGTGTGCGGGGGTTCGTCCCGAAGACGGTCAGCGCGCAGCGGCTCGCCGAGATCATCCGGACCGTGCACGCCGGAAGCCGTTACGTCGACCCGGAGTTGGCCGCCGACGCGATCTCCGCCGGGGACTCCCCGCTGACCGCGCGGGAGGCCGAGGTGCTGGAGCTGGCGGCCGACGGGGCACCGGTCGCGGAGATCGCCGAGCGGGCCGCGCTGTCCCCGGGGACCGTGCGGAACTACCTCTCCTCGGCCGTCACGAAGCTCGGTGCGGAAAACCGTCATGCGGCGGTGCGTCTCGCACGGGAGCGAGGTTGGGTATAGTTGCTCTCGCGCCACGGCGCAACGCGGACGTAGCTCAGTTGGTAGAGCGCAACCTTGCCAAGGTTGAGGTCGCGAGTTCGAGCCTCGTCGTCCGCTCCAGTAAGGCCCCCGGTCCCCCGGGGGCCTTTTGCGTTACCGCTGGAGGGTCATGACCAGCTCATACCGGTCAGCCGCTCGTACGCCTCCACGTACTTCTGCCGGGTCGCCTCCACGACCTCCTGCGGCAGCGGCGGCGGGGGCTGCTCGCTCTTGCGGTCCCAGCCGGACTCGGCCGAGGTCAGCCAGTTCCGGACGAACTGCTTGTCGTACGACGGCTGGGCGCGGCCCGGCTGCCACCGGTCGGCCGGCCAGAAGCGGGACGAGTCCGGGGTGAGGACCTCGTCGGCGAGGACGAGGGTGTCCCCGTCGAAGCCGAACTCGAACTTGGTGTCGGCCAGGATGATCCCCCGCTCGCGGGCGATGTCCCGGGCGCGGGAGTACACGGCGAGCGTGGCCTGGCGCAGCTGGGCGGCGGTCTCCGCACCGACCTGGCGGGCGACCTCCTCGTAGGAGACGTTCTCGTCGTGCTCGCCGACCTCGGCCTTGGTGGCCGGGGTGAAGATCGGGGCGGGCAGTTCGGAGCCGTCGACGAGGCCTTCGGGGAGGGCGAGACCGCAGACCGTACGGGACTCGTCGTACTCGACCAGGCCCGAGCCGGTGAGGTAGCCGCGGGCCACGCACTCGACCGGGACCATCCTCAGGGACCTGCAGACGAGCGTGCGGCCCGCCCAGTCGGCGGGGGCGCCCGCGGGCAGCTCGGTGCTGATCACGTGGTTCTGGGCCAGGTCGCGCAGCTGGTCGAACCACCACAGGGAGAGCTGGGTGAGGACACGGCCCTTGTCGGGGATCTCCGTGGGCAGCACCCAGTCGTAGGCGGACATGCGGTCGCTGGCGACCATCACGAGGTCGCCCGCCTCGTTCCGGTACAGCTCGCGCACCTTTCCGGTGTGCAGGTGCACCAGGCCCGGAACCTGAATCGGCTCGGGCTTTTCTACGAATCCGGACACGGTTCCTCCCCGTGGTTCTGTCCAATGGCTTGATTGTCCCGTATGGAACCCCCGAGCCGGACAGTGGGTCAGTCGCGTTTGCAGATGCGGTCCAGCAGGTTCGCCGTGGCGCGCTGGACACGGGGGTCGACATGGCCGGGGCGGTCCAGGGCCGGGGACCAGGCGAAGGTGCCGGAGGCGAAGACCCAGGCGCCGGAGGGGGCGCGGTAGAGGGAGGTCTCCTGGTGGCGCAGGGCGCCCTCGCTGTCGGTGTACGGGGAGTGGGCGAGCAGGATGCGCTCGTCGTGCTCGGGCAGCGGGGTGCGCGGGAAGTACCGGTCGGCCTCGCCGGCGACCAGACCCTGGATCTCGTCGCCCTCGTGCGCGCCCGTCGCCTCCCACAGCCAGTGGCCCGCGTTGCGGACGATCAGCGGGTGCGGCTCGGGCACGCGGCCCGCGTACTGGATGCCGACCAGCTGCTGCTCGGGCCGGTCGATCTCGCGCCACAGCACCGGCTTTCCGGGTCCCTTGCGTTTGCGGCAGGTCAGCAGCCGGTCCGGGACACCGGACGGGGACGGGCCCAGCTCCACCTGCCAGTACATGGTGTTGGCGGAGAGGAAGACCAGCGAGGTGCCCCGGTCCCGGGCGTCCTCGACGGCCCGGCGCATCGGCACCGACCAGTACTCGTCGTGGCCGGGAAAGACCAGGCCCCGGTAGCGGGCGGGGTCGACGCGGCCGGCGTGCAGATCGCGGGCGTCGGCGTAGGCGAGGTCGTAGCCGTAGCGCTCGGCCCAGCGGATGAAGTCGTAGGCGTGCCCGACGTGCAGGGGCAGGCCCGCGCCCGCGTAGGGGCGGTCGAAGGAGACCGTGGTCGCCGCGTCGGCCTCGCCGAGCAGCCGGCCCTGCTCGTCCCAGGCGTGGTAGAGGCTGGCGCCGGTGCGGCCGTCCTCGGGGTACAGGTTGTACGCCTGCCAGGTGATGTCCGGCAGCAGCAGGAGCAGGTCGGCGGGGTGGTCGTCGCGGATCGTGAACGGCACGTGGGAGCGGTAGCCGTCGGCGGTGGTGAGGACGGCCACATAGGCGCCGACGCGCCAGTGGGAGGGCACCTGGAGGCGCCAGGACAGCCACCAGTGGTGGCAGGAGACCGTGCGGTCGGCGGCCAGCGGCGGGAGCTGGACGATGCCGGACAGCCGCGGGCTGGTGGTGATCTTGGAGGCGCCGTCGCCGCCGTAGTGGCCGATCCGGTAGACGTCGACGCTGAACTCCTGGGGCGGGTCGACCGTGACGTGGAAGTCGATCGCCTCGCCGGGCCTGACCGCGCCGGTGGAGGTGAAGCCCTTGATCTGGCGGTGCACGTCGTCGGCCGCGCGGGGACCGGTTCCGCCCGCACGCGGCGCGGGCACCCGGGGCCTGCCGTCGGTGATCTGCTGCGGGCTCGGGTCGACGTACCAGGGCACGACGTGACCGGTGTCGTCGAAGTAGCTCTCACTGCCGCGCAGCCAGGGCAGCGGGCCCTGGCCGAAAGGATCCGTGACGGCGTGCGCGAGCGCTCCGGACTCCCAGCGCCGAATGTGGTCCGAGGCCATGGCCGTCCCCTCCCTCATGCCCCCGTGTCGTCCTGTCTCGGTGGTGCTCGACGTGCTCGGCGGTACGCCCCGGCTCGGCCGTGCTGTCGTATGTCGCACGCCTTTGCCAGGTGCGTGGTCGCTCCCAGCACATCACATAACGCACGGGCTCGGTCACTAGTCGTTGCGAATTGACCTGAACTGGAAGACAAGGCTCCCGTCAGACGAGCCGTACGGGCTTCTCGGGGCGTATCCCGGACGCGGCCAGCCAGTCGCGCAGCGGGCCCGGATCGCCCTCCTCGACCAGGCTGAGCACCCTGGGCGTGAGGTCGGCGGCACGCTCGCCGCCCAGCAGCAGGGAGGGGCCGTCCAGCCAGTCCAGGGCGGGAAGCGCCCCGGCGGTGTCGACGGCCGCGCAGCACACCATCGCCGTGACGTGGTCGGTGAGCAGATCGCGGGCGGTGCGCGGGGGCTGCAGCGGGAACAGCGGCAGCCCGCCGTCGTCCCACAGGGCGCTCTCGGGGCTCCGGCCGGTGGCGGTCGCGCCCCCCGGGACGGCCTCCTCACGGGCCAGCGCGGCGCTCAGACCGGCGGCGAGGGTGGCGCTGCGCTCCGGCTGCGGCGCCTCGGCTGCGCCCTCGCCTTCGCCTTCGGCGGGATCTTGGTTGCCCACCGCACCCATGCGGCTTTCGCGGTCGGGTACGGGCGGCCCCTGCGGGGTGGTCTCGCCGTCGGCGGCTTGCGGGTCGGTCGCCGGGGATTTCCGTACGGCCGCTTCCGGGGCGGGCTCGGTGAGGTGGTCCAGGACACGGGCCAGGGTGGGGCCGCCGGGGTGGGGGGCCGCGGGATCGAGCGAGGGGCGAACGCCGAGGGAGTCCAGGACGCGGTGCAGACGAGCCGCGTCGGCGCGCCAGGTGCGGTCCACGACCTCCTCCGGATACGCCTGCCAGTCCACCGGCGCCCAGTCGGGGCCGGACTCCGCGGGGCCGCCGTGGAAGAGGCGCGCGGCAAGCAGCGAGGCGGCCTCGTCCACCGCGCCGGGCTCTTCCAGCAGGTCGCAGGCGGGGCGCTCGCCCAGCCGGGAGGTGAAGCCCTCGGCCAGGCGGTCGCGGCGGGACAGCTCGGTGAGTGCCGCCACCACGCCCGCGTCCAGCCCGGAGGGCCAGCGGCCCATCCGCCAGGCGGGCAGCGCGACCCGGGTCAGCAGCCGGTCCCAGCCGGCGTAGGCGAGGCCGACCTGCTCCTGGGCGACGATCCTGAGGCCGTAGTCGACGGTCTGGGCCCGCTCGGCCGCCGCCGCGGCGACCCCGCGCTCCATCTGCGTCGCGTGCTCCCGGCAGCCGCGCAGCAGCAGCCGGGCCACCCAGCCGAGGGCCGCGCACCCGCCCCGGACCAGCGGGCAGCGGCCCGGTGTCGAGGCGACCGCGACCGCGGCGTCCAGGCCGCGCACGAAGCGCCGGGCGGCTGCTATGTCGGGGTGCGCCGAAGGGCCCGTACCGGCGATGACCGGGGCGAGGACCGCCCGCAGTTCGCCGACCCGCATCCACCACAGGAACGGGGAGCCGATGACGAGCACCGGCGCGACCGGGATCCGGCGGCGGCCCGGGCCCGCTATCTCGTCGCGCGCCGGGCGCGGAGGCGGGCCGTGGGCCGCGTGGGTGCGGTCCTCCAGCCAGCTGTCGCAGTCCGGGGTGAGCGCTATGGCCGAGGGGGCCGGTACGTCCAGGCGCTCGGCGAGGTCGCGCACCATCCGGTACAGGTCCGGGGCGGACTGCTCCGGGATCGGCACCGTCGGGCTGACGGCGGGGCGGGCCCGGGCCACGACCAGGGCGATGCCGGCGGCGGTCAGCAGCACCAGCACGGCGAGGACGCCCACGGCCCAGCGGGCGGCGTCCCAGCCCCGGCCGACGAAGTGGCCGGTGGACACGCCGGTCAGCAGGATCACCGCGGCAGCCGCGGGCAGCAGGGCCACGCCCAGCGCGCGGCCTCTGACCCGCAGTACGGCGAGGGCCCGGGAACGCGCGGCCTGCGCGCCCGCCTCCGCACCGATTCCGGTCACGTGCCGACCTCACCCCCTCGCTGCCGATGCCGTGCCGACCTGGTGGTGCTCACTCCCCCACTGTGGCACCCGCCGCTGACATCGCAATGCCGGTGGGCCAAGTGCCGGAACGCTTGCGCGGCACCCTAGTTGGGGCCCTGGCCCCCGTCAGCTGTATGGGCGATTGCTCACTCGATGGAATGGCTTTGGTCAGAGGTGGGTGACAGACAGCAAAGACCAGGCCCCGGATTCGAAATCCGGGGCCCGGGGTCGTGCTGGCGGCAGGAGGGCAGGTCAGGCGCCTGCCTGCGCCGCCTTCGCGGCGATGTCGGTGCGGTGCTGCGAGCCGTCCAGACGGATCCGGCCCACCGCCCGGTACGCCCGCTCGCGCGCCTCGGTCAGGTCCTTGCCGGTGGCGGTGACGGACAGCACGCGCCCGCCCGCGCTGACAACGGCGTCGCCGTCCCGCTTCGTCCCGGCGTGCAGGACGTACGCGTGCGGGGCGTCCTCGGCGGCCACCTCGTCCAGACCGGTGATCGGGTCACCGGTGCGGGGTGTGGCGGGGTAGTTGTGCGAGGCGACGACGACGGTGACGGCCGCGTCGTCGCTCCAGCGCAGGGGCGGCAGATCGGCGAGGTTGCCGGTGGCGGCGGCCGTCAGAAGGCCGGCCAGCGGGGTCCTCAGGCGCGCCAGCACGACCTGGGTCTCGGGGTCGCCGAAGCGGGCGTTGAACTCGATGACCCGCACGCCGCGGCTGGTGATCGCCAGGCCCGCGTAGAGAAGGCCGGAGAAGGGGGTGCCGCGGCGGCGCAGTTCGTCCACGGTCGGCTGCAGGACCGTCTGCAGCACCTCGTCGACCAGCTTCGGCTCGGCCCACGGCAGCGGCGAGTACGCACCCATGCCACCGGTGTTCGGACCCTCGTCACCGTCCAGGGCGCGCTTGAAGTCCTGTGCGGGCTGGAGCGGTACGACCGCCTCGCCGTCGGTGATCGCGAAGAGGGACACCTCGGGGCCGTCGAGGAACTCCTCGATGACCACGCGTTCGCACGCGGCGGCGTGGGCCTTGGCGGCGTCCAGGTCATCGGTGACGACGACGCCCTTGCCGGCGGCGAGGCCGTCGTCCTTGACGACGTAGGGGGCACCGAAGGCGTCGAGGGCCTCGGCGACCTCCTCGGCCGTCGAGCACACGTACGAGCGGGCGGTCGGTACCCCGGCCGCCGCCATGACGTCCTTGGCGAAGGCCTTGGAGCCCTCCAGCTGCGCGGCCTCCTTCGAGGGGCCGAACACCGGGATGCCCGCCGCGCGGACGGAGTCGGCCACACCGGCGACCAGCGGGGCCTCCGGGCCGACGACGACCAGGTCGGCACCGAGGCCGACGGCCAGCTCGGCGACCGCCTTGCCGTCGAGCGCGTCGACCGGGTGCAGCTCGGCGACCTCGGCGATGCCGGCGTTGCCGGGGGCGCAGTGCAGGGCGGTGACGTCGGGGTCGAGGGACAGGGAGCGGCACAGGGCGTGTTCGCGGGCGCCGCCGCCGATGACGAGGACCTTCACGGGGTCAGCCTAATGGCAAGGTTGCCGAAGACCGGGGGCCGGGTTTGCTGGACTTTCCTCCAAAGGCACCCCGTGCTGGTCCGGTCTACTCGTTGGAGAACTCCTCCACCACCGTGGCCCCCAGCTCCTTGACGATCAGTTCGTGGCCGGAGAGGGCCGACTCGTCGAGGTCCGGGTCGTCGTCCTCGGGGATGTCGTCCTCGAGGGAGACGGGCGGCGGCTCAGGGGCGGCCACGGGGCGCGGGGCGGGTGCGGCAGGACCGGCCGCGGGGCCGGACTGCGCGGGTGCGGCCGGCTGTGGGACCGGCTGGGAAGCCGCGGGACGGGATGCGGCGGGGGCGCCGTAACCACCGCTTCCGGCGGACGCGCCGCCGTAACCGCCTCCGCCGCCGAAGCCACCGGTGGGCGTACCGGTGGGCGCAGGTGCGGACCCGCCGCCGGACGGGTCGACGACCGCCTCGATCTTCCACTGCACGTGGAACTGCTCGGCCAGCGCCGCCCGCAGCACGTCCTCGCTGCCGCTGCCGGCGAAGTTGTCCCGGGCACCGGCGTTGACGAAGCCGAGCTGGAGGGTGGTGCCGTCGAAGCCGGTGACCTGGGCGTTCTGGCTGAGCAGGATCCAGGTGAAGCGGCGGCGGTTCTTGACCGCCTCCAGGATGTTCGGCCAGAGCACACGCGGGTCGAGGCCGCCGGCGGGGGCGGCCGCTGCCGGAGCCGGTGCGGGTGCCGCCGGAGCGGCGGGGGCCGTCTGCGCCGGGCCGCCCGCCTGGTGCTGAGGCGCGGCGGGCGCCCGGCCGGGGGCCTGGTCCTGCTGACCGCCCGCGGGAGCCGCGGCCGTGGGCCAGCCACCGGGGCGCCGGCCGCTTCCGGCGGCAGCGGCGGTGGGCCAGGCGCCGGGAGCGGCGGGGGGCGGGGCGGAGGCACCGGCCGGGTCCGGGGAGGCGGCGGGTGCGCCGGGGGCGCTGGACGGCGGCACCGGGGCCTGGTCGGCGGCGGGGGCGGGGGCGGGGGCCGTCGGGGCGGCCGGTGCCGGAGCGGGGGCGGGCGCGGTGGGGAGCGTGGGTGCTGGGGCGGCCGGAGCCGAACCGCCGGCACCGGCACCGCCGGCACCGGGACCGCCGGTATCGGGACCGCCTGCACCAGGGCCGCCCGTGCCGGGTGCCCCGGCCGCCGGGACGTTGGACGCGCGTACGGCCGCGCGGGCCGCGGCGGGGCCGCCGCCGGGCGGCACGGGGGCACCCGCGGGCGGTACGGGGGCGCCGCCGGGCGATGCCGGGGCACCGGCTGTGTGGGCCTGGGGCCCGGGCACGTACCCCACGGCGGGCGCACCCGCACCGCCCGAGAAGTTGACGCCGCGTTCGAGACGGTCGAGGCGGGCCATCACGGACCGCTCGTCCCCGTACGCGGCGGGGAGCAGCACGCGCGCGCAGATCAGTTCCAGCTGGAGGCGGGGCGAGGTGGCGCCGCGCATCTCCGTCAGGCCCCCGTTGACGAGGTCGGCGGCGCGACTCAGCTCGGCGGCGCCGAAGGTGGAGGCCTGGGCCTGCATGCGCTCCAGGACGTCGGCCGGGGCGTCGAGGAGCCCCTTCTCCACCGCGTCCGGAACAGCGGCGAGGATCACCAGGTCGCGCAGCCGCTCCAGCAGGTCGGCGACGAACCGCCGCGGGTCGTTACCGCCCTCGATGACACGGTCCACGACCTCGAAGGCCGCGGCCCCGTCCCCGGTGGCGAAGGCCTCGACGACGGAGTCGAGCAGGGATCCGTCGGTGTAGCCGAGGAGGGAGGTGGCCATGGCGTAGGTCACACCCTCTTCCCTCGCACCGGCGAGGAGCTGGTCCATGACGGACATGGAGTCACGCACGGAACCGGCGCCGGCGCGCACGACGAGGGGCAGCACACCGTCCTCGACCGGGATGGTCTCCTTCTGGCACACCTCGGCGAGGTAGTCCCGCAGGGTGCCGGGCGGAACCAGCCGGAAGGGGTAGTGATGGGTCCGGGACCGGATGGTGCCGATGACCTTCTCGGGCTCGGTGGTGGCGAAGATGAACTTCAGATGCTCCGGCGGCTCCTCGACGACCTTCAGCAGCGCGTTGAAGCCGGCCGACGTGACCATGTGGGCCTCGTCGATGATGTAGATCTTGTACCGGCTGCTCGCGGGGCCGAAGAAGGCCTTCTCGCGCAGCTCACGGGCGTCGTCCACGCCACCGTGGGAAGCGGCGTCGATCTCGATGACGTCGATCGAACCCGGTCCGTTCCTGGCCAGGTCCCGGCACGACTGGCAGTCCCCGCAGGGCGTCGGCGTGGGACCTTGCTCACAGTTCAGACAGCGGGCGAGGATCCGCGCGCTGGTCGTCTTGCCGCAGCCGCGCGGACCGCTGAACAGGTACGCGTGATTGACCCGGTTGTTCCGCAGCGCCTGCTGCAGCGGGTCGGTGACATGCTCCTGCCCGATGACCTCGGCAAAGGTCTCCGGGCGATAGCGGCGGTACAGCGCGAGAGACGACACGCATACGAGGTTATAGGCGCCCACTGACAACCGGCCCCGCCCGCGGACGCCCCCGGGAACGCAAGGGCCCCCCACGCACCCGCCAGAGCCGACCTACCCTTGCTGCCTTCCGGCCCTGGGGGAGTTCAGTCAGATAGCGCCGCGTGAGGGGCTGCGCCCACAGTACCCGATCGCGGCCCGCGGGCTGCAACGGATACGGGCCTGCGAGAACGGGTTCGCGAGCACTCCCCTCGGTCATGTAATGTTTCCGGCGGAGGATTCGCCTAGAGGCCTAGGGCGCACGCTTGGAAAGCGTGTTGGGGGCAACCCCTCACGAGTTCGAATCTCGTATCCTCCGCCAGTGCCTCACCGGGCACGATGTCGAAGGGCCCCACCGTTCGCGGTGGGGCCCTTCGACGTGTCTCAGCTCTCGTTGTCCTGGTTTTTGTCCACAGGGGGCGTTTCCGAAGGTCCCCAGATGGCATCGGCGATCTTCCGGGCTACGTCCTTGAGCATGGCGCCCGGCACGTGGAGGTACCGCGCCCGCGTGCTTGCGGAGGTGCGGCTCCCACCCCATGGAAGGCGGCGACCTGCTCGTCCAGATGCTTGGCCATCGCGGAGACCTGGGACTTCGACAACTGCGTGACTCCGAGGGACTCGGCGAGTTTCTCGACGCGGCGGGTGGAGACGCCGAGCAGGTAGGCGGTGGCAACCACCGAGATCAGGGCCTGCTCGGCACGGCGCCGTCGTTCCAGGAGCCAGTGCGGGAAGTAACTCCCGGACCTGAGCTTGGGGATGGCGAGTTCGACGGTGCCGGCCCGGGTGTCCCATTCGCGTGGGCGATATCCGTTGCGGTGGTTGACCCTCTCGTCGCTGACCTGCCCGTATTCGGCGTTGCACAGGGCGTCGGCCTCGGCGGACATGAGGGCGTCGGTGAACGTCTTGACCATCGCGCGCAGCAGATCAGGACTCGCCGCGGCGAGGTTGTCTTCCGCGAGGGCGTGCAGGGGCAAACTGTCTGGTGCGGTCATCGTGCTGATCTCCTTCGAGCCTTCGACATCTCGAAGATCAGCCGGTGGCCGTTCTTGTATCCGGACACTCACTCCGACGCCGGGGCAAACGCCCGGATCAGGTGGAAACCGGTACACCACTTCTCAGGACGCAACCCGCGGTGCCGGCCCTTCGCTGAACCACGGGGATCTGTTCGAATGGTGTCCTGATCACCGAAGCATGATGGATCTCAGGCGGCGGGAGGCTCCTCTTCCCGAGCAGCGCATCCAGGAGCTTTCCCATAACAAGCGCCTCCACGAATCACGGAGGTTCGGGCTCTCTTCAAGGCTATGCCTCGTCAGGAGCGCTGACGAGACGGGGAGTGTCGAACCGGATCAGAAGAAAGCGTGTTGGGGGCAACCCCTCACGAGTTCGAATCTCGTATCCTCCGCAGCCGCCCAGCTGGGCAAACGAAGGTCCCGACCGGAATCCGGTCGGGACCTTCGTCGTGTCGTGGTCTCAGTTTTGGTCTCAGTTGACGTGGTCGGACCGGGGCGGACCTCGGTGGACAGTGATCTGGTGCACGGTCCATGCGGGGGGCGACGGCGTTCGCTGATGGCGGGCAGCCGCGATGTGGCGGGTGGTCGCCGCGGAGTCCCGCACAACAGTCGCGAAACAGCCCCGTCAGTGGCTTCGGGCGAGCAGCACAACCGGGGCCGCGATCTCGATCACTTCGGTGCCGCTGATCCCGGCGCCCAGGCCACGCAGTCGGCTTCCTCGTCCAGCCGGTCCACGAGGATCATCGCCACATCGTCGGCCAAGCGGCCCTCGGTGTGATGGAGCAGTTGCTGATGCAGGCGTTCCAGGAACTCGCCAGGGGTGTCGGCGTGCATCCCTTCCATGGCCTCGGGCAGCGGGAAGAAGGCATTGTCCCGATCGCGGGCTTCGACCACGCCGTCGGTGTAGAGCAGCAGACGGTCACCAGGCAGGAACGGATAGCTTTCGGACTTGGCGGGTGGACCGCTGACGAGGTCTTCCAGGCCGAAGGGCGGCAGCGGGCTGGTGGGCACCAGGGCGTGAACCCTGCCCTGGTGAAGGATCAGCGGCGGCGGGTGGCCGCGGTTGACGAGCCGCACCACGGCTTCGCCTGGCGGCACCTGGGCCATGAGCGCGGTGGTGAACCCCTCCATCAGGGCGGTTTCATCGAACGCGCCCGGCACGGCGGCTTCCCTGTGCAGCGCAGCCGCGCAGTGGTTCATGACCTCCATCGGGTCATCCTCATAGTGCGCGGCTTCCCGGAAGGCGCCCAGCACCACGGCCACCGCGCGCATGGCTCTCAGCCCCTTGCCCCGCACGTCCCCGACGATCATCCGCACGCCGTACCGGGTCTGGACGGCCTCGTACAGATCACCGCCGACTTGCGCACCGGTCCCGGCCGCCAGACACAGGCTGGCCGCCCGTACCGGCCCCAGCCGCACGGGGACCGGCCGCAGGATGACCTCCTGGGCCGCCACCGCGATCCGCCGGACCTGATCCAGCTCGGTACGTCTGCGCCTGGCGATGGCCTTGCTCGTCATGACTCCGGCCACGGACACCAGCAGAATGGCCAAAAGGTTGGTGTAGACCTGCTGGGTGCCCCATGCCTGGTTGTAGGTGGCGGTGGTCACGCTGACGGCCAGCGCGAGGACGGCCGCCGAAACGGTGCCCTTGGGGCCCATCGTCACCGCGGCCAGCGCCGGCGTCGCCGTCAGCACAGGGCCGGTGTACAGGAAGTGCTCCGGCGACAACTCAATCGCGACGACGCTCAGAGCGAGCACGAAGGGGACACACCGCGCGAGCGTGAGGAGAACGCCGCCGAAGCCGTCCGCTCCTGGGCGAGGAAACGAGCGGAAGAGTGACCGCATGCATTCAGCCTGCCTTGGTGCAGCTCAATGCTCCACTTGCGCTCTCACGAAAATTGCGCAGCCCATGGCCGCGCCCGGAGTCGGTGCCGCCGCTTCCACCGTCCCCGCGGGAAACGCCGCTCAGCAGGGCCCGGGAATTCGCCGCCGCACTGCATGCAGCCCCGTGCGTCGGCACACTGGCCGCCATACTCGGCACGTCCGCCTGACGGCAGGATCGCCCACTGCGGCGACCTTGCGACAGCTCGACGCACAGCAGAGCGAACTGCAGTTGTTACGCCGCGCGCTGGGTCCCTCTGGTGGCTGGTGGCTGCGCGGGCGCGTCGAGGGCATCGTCCCCGTCCGCACCGCCTGCCGCGTCGATCAAGCAAGCCCGGCCGGAGACGAGGTACACCTGCGCCTCAGCGACAGGAGCAGTACAGGGGCCGAACTGGCCGTCGACCATGTGCTGGCCGCCACCGGCTACCGGCTCGACGTGGATGCCCTTCCCTTCCTCAGGCCGCCGGTGCGCCAGGCGCTGGCCCGCGTGCCGGGCGCTCAGGCACCACGCCTGTCCGGCGCGTTCGAGTCCGGCCTGCCGGGGCTGTACTTCACCGGCTCCCTTGCCGCGCCCACGTTCGGCCCGATGCTGCGCTTCGTGGCCGGCACCGAGTTCGCCGCCCGGCGGATCACCCAGCACCTGGCACGGCACGCCATGCACCACTGAAGTCCGCCACGCAAGCGTTCGCCGGCCTCCTGCGGTGAACGACTGTGCGACGGCGCATGCCCGGTCACCTGTACGGGTGCCGCTGCCGCAGCCTGGGCACGCGGGCCGGGCGGTGCCCATACCCTGCCGGAGTGAGCGAGAAGCCGCGGGCGCAACGCCCGATGGGAGGAAGGACGGCCATGGCCCGTCGCTACGACTGCTCCACGCTCTCCGGACGGGCCGAGGGACTGCGCGAGGCAGCCGTGGCGGTGCGCCGGGGCGAGCTGGTGGTGATGCCCACGGACACCGTGTACGGCATCGGCGCCGACGCCTTCAACCGCGACGCGGTGGATGATCTGCTGCGGGCCAAGGGCCGGACGCGCGCGATGCCCTCACCGGTTCTGGTCGCCTCCGCGAAGGCCCTGCGCGACCTGGTCGCCGACTTCCCCGAGCAGGGCTGGGCCCTGGTGGAGGCGTTCTGGCCGGGCGGGCTGACCCTGGTCGCCCGGCACCAGCCGTCGCTGGACTGGGACCTCGGCGAAACCCACGGCACGGTCGCGGTCCGGATGCCGTCCCATACGGTGGCGCTTGACCTGCTGGCCGAGACCGGACCGATGGCGGTCTCCAGCGCCAACCTGACCGGGCACCCCTCGCCCCAGGACTGCGACGCCGCCGAGAACATGCTCGGCGACTCGGTCGCCGTCTACCTGGACGGCGGCCCCACCCCGGCTGCCGTCGCCTCCTCGATCGTGGACCTCACAGGTCCGGCACCCGTCCTGAAGCGCGCGGGAGCAATCAGCGCCGACCGACTGCGCACCGTGGTGCCCGACCTGCAGTCCAGCTCCTGATTTCGCCCGGCGATGAAGGCAAGCGGTGATCGGCGTTGTGAACGGCGTAGTGGCGCACGGCGAACAGAACGTCGTCGGCAGAGCGCGCAGCACGCTGCGCAGGTGCCCGGCGGAGGGCAGCCCGCACGGCCCGAGCCGGCACGCCGCGAACTCAGCGCTCCGGGTTGGAAGCCGCCGGCGCCCGGCGCCCCGGTGTGCCCGGCGACACGACGACGTTCGCTCGCCCAGCGGCCGCCGGAACCTCGCCGGTGTGGCCCACTGCACGCTGTGGCGAGCCGGGCCTCGTCGTAGCCTGCCGCCATGACTGACATCCTCCCTCCGACTCCCACTCCGTCCGAGGCCGTCGACCTGCTGCTGGCCGGCAACCAGCGATTCGTCGCGGGTACACCGCAGCACCCGAACCAGGACGCTGCACGGCGTGCCGAGACGGCACCCGGACAGCGCCCGTTCGCGGTGCTCTTCGGCTGCTCCGACTCACGCCTGGCCGCCGAGATCGTCTTCGACCGGGGTCTGGGCGACCTGTTCGTGGTCCGCACCGCCGGCCACGTCGCGGGGCCAGAGGTGCTGGGCAGCATCGAGTACGGCGTCAGCGTGCTGGACTGCCCGCTGGTGGTGGTGCTCGGCCACGACTCGTGCGGAGCGGTTGCCGCCACCCGCGCCGCCCTGACCGACGGCCTGGGCGCCACCGGCTACGTACGCGACGTCATCGAACGCGTCACGCCCAGCGTGCTTGCGGCCCACGCCGCCGGGCTCACCTCGGACGACGACATCATCGCCGAGCACATAAGGCACACCGTCGACCTCCTCCTGGACCGCTCCCGGGTCCTCGCCGACCAGGTCAGCAGCGGACGGACCGCCGTCGTCGGCCTGTCCTACCGGCTGGCCGACGGCAGCGCCCGCCTCGTCACGGCCCGCGGTCTGGAGACGGAAGCAGCCACCCCCGCCCCCAGCGCCTGAAGACCGGGGGTCAGTCGCGTGGTGGGCTGCACCGAGCGGCGCAGCCCACCCCTTCAACGTCGAACTTGTGCACGTCAGTTTCAGACTCCGGGCCCCGTTGGAACGCAAAGTAGTAGACAAGGCAACCGGCAAGCCGGTGGGCGCCCTGGTCTCCACTCCAGCGGCGAGCGGTCGCGTGCCATGGGCGAGTTCGTGCGGAGGCGTCGGACCTCGTACGCGCTCCGCTGAAGGTTCGGCCTATCCCGTCACCCGCACCGGTGCCGCCACCGTCACCTGGTCCACCTCCGACACCCGTACCGTCACCTTCATCGTCCAGGTGCCCGGCAGGGGGAGGTCGAAGGAGTCGGCCGCCCAGTAGCCGCCCCGGTCGGTGACCCTGGTGTTCAGGGGGCCGATCCGCCGGCTGGGCAGGGTGAAGGTGACCCGCACTTCGGGGACCGAGGACAGGCCGCCGTCGGGACCGTAGACCACCGCCTGGACGGAGGTGCGGCCCACGCGGCCCGGGTCCAGGGTGACCTGGACCTTGCCGTGGCCGCCGGGGGTGCCGACGTCGAAGGGGACGGTGGTGACGTAGGCCGTCGGGATGCCGCTCGCCGGTGCCGCGGTCTGCGTGGTCCCGGCGGCCTCGGTGGCCGTCCGGCCGGGCACCGTGCTCGTCAGGAGGGTCGTCAGGGCCAGCACCACCACGCCGACGGCCGCCTCCGCCAGCACCGAGCGGCGCAGGAGGTGGACGGGGGGCTGCGGGGGCGGGGCGGAGGGCTCCGGCGGGAGCGGGGGGCCCATGGCCGGTTCGGGGACGCGGGCGGGCGCCGTCTGGTTCGCTCGGGCCTGCGTCAGGCGGGTCGTCCAGGTGCGGGAGCAGGCCGCCGCCAGCAGGAGCGCGGTGACCGCCGCCAGTTTGGCCAGCAGGGTGCGGCCGTACGTCGTGTCCGTGAGCGCCTGCCAGGAACCGAGGCCCCGCCAGGACTGGTAGACACCGGTCAGGACCAGGACCGTCACCGAGGCGGAGGCCAGGCGGGAGAAGCGGGCCGGGACCGAGACCGGGAGGGCCGGCGTGCGGTGCAGCACCCTCAGCAGCGCGGCCAGGCCGCCCAGCCAGGCCGCCATGGCCAGCAGATGGAGGGTGGCGGAGGTGATCGCCAGCGGGACCTGGAGGCCCGCGGAGGCGTGTTCGGCCGCCGACCAGGTCAGGGCGAGGGGCAGGGAGAGGGCCGCGGCCACGGCGAGGGTGGAGCGGCGCGGAAGCCTTGTGCGGCGGGCCCTCAGCAGCGCCATGGCGGCTGCCGCCAGGAGCAGGAGCGCCAGCCGGGCGAGCAGCAGTGCGCCCGGGCGGGTCGTGGCCGCGTGCGCGAGAGCGCGCAGGGAGAGGGCCCGCGCGGGGGAGGTGCCCTCCTCGTAGGGGGTGCGCAGGACGAACAGGGCGGCCGTCGAGGCGAGGAGGGTCCAGGCGGCGGCCAGGGCGGGGGCGCGCAGGGGGGCTGCCGCCGGCGGACGGCAGTACGCCACGAACGCGGCGGTGCCGAGGAGGAGGGCCAGGCAGAGATAGGCGAGCCAGCGGGCGATGTTGTACAGCGCCTCCGTGGTGGGGTTCTCCGTGGCGTCGGGGACCGGGGTCACGGTCGTCGCCGTGCGCTTGCCGACCGAGAAGGTGAGCGCGCCGGACACCGGGTGGCTGTCGGCTGACACCACCCGCCAGGCGACCGTGTAGGTGCCGGTGGCGAGCCTGGCGGGCAGGGAGACGCGGGCCGTGTCCGAGCGGCCGGGGGCGTGGCCGGCGTCGCCCGTGCGCACCCGGTGGTTGCGGGGGTCGTAGACCCGGAAGGAGTCGGTGAGCAGGCCGACCGACTCGGTGAAGGTCAGGGTGACGTGCCGGGGGGCCGTGCGCAGGACGCTGCCGTCGCCGGGGTCGCTCGTGCGCAGGGCCGCGTGCGCCGACGCGGGGGCCGCCGTGCCGAGCAGAAGGAACAGGAGGCCCGTACAGAGCAGGGTCAGCCTGCGCCACCGCCGGTGTGCCTCGCGCACCTCGTCCCTCCCTCGCCGCGTGAACTCCGCATGAGCGCGTGCCTCCGCATGAGCGCGTGCCTCCGCATGAGCGCGTGCCTCCGCATGAGCGCGTGCCTCCGCATGAGCGCGTGCCTCCGCATGAGCGCGTGAACTCCGCATGAGCGCATGCCCCGGTACGAGCGCGCGCCTCTGTATGAGTACGCAGAGACCGGGCGGAGTGCTCACCACGTCGGGCGGGCCGAGACGCCGCCGTCCACGGTCAGGTCGTGGCCGGTGATCCAGCGCGCGAGCGGCGAGGCCAGGAACACGCAGGCGTCGGCCACGTCCTCGGGGCGGCCGAGGCGGCCGGTGGGGGCGGCGGCCAGCCAGCGGCGTACGCCGTCCGGCCAGGCCTGAGCCAGGCCCTCCCGGTCGATCAGGCCGGGCGAGACGGTGTTGACGCGGATGCCGTCGGGCCCGTACTCCAGGGCGGCGGCCCGGGCGTGCATGACGACCGCCGCCTTGGCCGCGCTGTAGTGGGCGTGGCCGGGGGCGGGACGGGCGGCCTCGATGGAGGCGATGTGGGTGACGGTGCCGCCGCCGTGGGCGCGCATGTGCGCGGCTGCGGCCTGGGTGCAGGCGAAGACGCTGGTGAGGTCGGTGTCGACGACCGTGCGCCACTCGTCCGCCGTCATCCCGGGCAGGGGCTGTACGGGCTGCACGGCCGCGTTGTTGACGAGGGCGGTGAGCCGCCCGCCGGACCAGTCCGTGGTCTCCCGGATCAGGCGGTGGCAGGCGTCCTCGTCCGTCAGATCCGCCCGGAGTACGACGGCCTCGCCGCCCGCCTCCCGGATTCGGGCGGCCACGCCGGCCGCCGCGTCCACCGCCGTACGGCAGTGCAGGGCCACGGCCGCGCCCTCCTCGGCGAAGCGCAGCGCGATGGCGCGGCCGATGCCTCCGCCCGCGCCGGTCACCAGGGCGGTCTGTCCGTCGAGCAGGCTCATGGGCGGCACAGTTCCGCGATCCGGGCGGCCTCGGCCGGGTAACGCGCCGTGAGACCGGCCGCGGTCCCGTGCTCGTAGTCCGCGTAGGTGAATCCGGGGGCCATCGTGCAGCCGAAGAACGCCCACGCGCCGCCCGGCGCCACCCGCGCGCCCATCCAGGTGCGGGCCGGCACGGTCAGCTGGACGTGCTGCCCGGACAGCGGGGCGGGGCCGAGGACTTCGGTGCGGGCGGTGCCGTCGGGGGCGAGGAGCAGGAGATGGAGGGGGTCGCCGAGGTAGAAGTGCCAGATCTCGTCGGTGGGCAGGCGGTGCAGGGCGCAGAAGTCGTCCGCGGTCAGCAGGGCGACGATGGCGGTGCCCTCGGGACGGCCGTCGGGTCGTCCGGGGCCCTGCCAGGTCTGGCGGAACAGGCCGCCCTCGCGGGGGATGGGTTCGAGGCCGTAGTGGGCGATCAGCTCGTCGGGCGTCGTCACGCGGGGAAGGCTACCCGGCGTTCCAGGAAGGCGAGTTGGGCGTGCTTCTCCGGCAGGTACACGTCGGGGATGTCCACCTCGGGCAGGACGACCGCCGGGCCGCGTACGAAGCCCTGGCGTTCGAAGCGGGCGATCGCCCTGGTGTTGCGCACGTCCGGGTCGACCACCAGCCGGTGCCGGTCCGGGGTGCGCAGCGCGAACCTCGTCATCACGGTCAGCAGGGCGGAGGTCCACCCTGGCCGGGGTCCGTCGGGGCCGGCCGGGCCGAGGAGGACGTGGACGCCGAGGTCGCCGGGGAGGACGTCGTAGCACTCGCCGACCCGGTCCGCGGCCGGCTCGTACGTCTGCAGCAGGGCCGCCGGTGCGCCGTCCTTGGTGACGAGGTGGGCGTGGTGGGTGTCGAGGCCGGCCATGTGGGCGTAGACGTCGGCGACCTGGTCCCGGGTGAGGCCGGTCATGCCCCAGAAGAGGGCACGTTCCTCGCTCACCCAGCCGTGGACGACATCCGCGTCGGACGCCGGGTCGAGGGGACGGACACGGACGGTGCCGAAGCCGTCGACGTGCTGTTCGAAGGCTTCCCCGGAGCGGTCAGTCATGGGTTTCCTCGGTGCGTTCCAGCAGGGTCAGCAGGGCCCAGTCGGTGACGACGGGGGCCAGTTCCCCCTTGAGCCACAAGGGGAGTTGGTCACGGTGGTGGGGGGTGCCGGGGACGCCGTCGGCGCCGAAGGGGACCACCCAGCGGCTGGCCGCCCGGTCGGCCAGGTCCCAGACGTACCGGGCGGCCGGACCGCGGGCCGCGCGGTCGGTGAGGCCGGGGACGGCGGAGGTGCACAGCACGCAGTCGTGGTCACCGGCGAGCCCGGGTTCCGGGTCCCCCGGTGCCTTGGGGAGTGCGCGCCAGGGGGCGAGGCGGTGGGTGGTGGCCCAGGTGCCGGCCGGCTGCTCGGCGGCCACCTCCTCCAGGGCCGCGCGGACGACCGCCGGACGGTCGACGCCGTACAACTCCTCGGCGCGCAGCAGGTGTTCCAGGGCGTAGCCGATGCGCGGGACGAGGGCCAGCCAGGGCAGCAGGACCTCCGGGTAGGCCGGGGGCTCGGCGAGCGGGGCGAACACCGGGTGGGCGGCGAGACGGCGTACGACCGCGGAGCGTACGGCCGCGTAGCCGGCCGCGTCGGTGCTGTCGGCGTCCATGCGGCGGTTCCAGGCGAGCAGGCGGCGCCGCAGGCGGGCCGCTCCGGGGCTGAGGCCGTCGAGGGCGGCGAGGTGGTCCAGCAGGGGCGCGGCGGAGGCGAGATGGGTGTCGGTGTGGATCGCGGGCATGCCGTCGGCGGTCCAGGTGGGGCGCGCGTCGAGGAGGGCGCGGATGCGGTCGGCGCGGTGCGGTGGGGCGAACTCGACGCCGAGGGTGGCGGCGGCGCCCCGCTGGTTGGCCATCACCGCGATGCCGTCCCGCACGGGCGCGTACGGCGTCCCGTGCCAGCCGTGCCAGTCGTGCCCGGGGTGCCAGGCGGGTACGGGGTGGAGGCGGTTGGCCCGGGCGCGCACGGGGACGCGGCCCGCGACGCGGTGGAGGGTGCCGCCCCGGGTGTCCGCGGCCTGGACGACGTTGACGGGCTCGGCCCAGGCGTCGAGGGCACGGTCGATGTCGGCGACGGTGCGGGCCCTCAGGAGCGGGAGGAGCGCGCTGAAGCCCAGGTCTGCCGTGACGCGGGGCGGATGGCGCAGAGCCAGCGCCTCGGCTTCGCCTTCGGCGGGGTTCTCAGCGTCGGCGGCTTGCGGGCCGTACGCCCGTGTCGGCGTGGTGCCCGCCGCCAAGCCCTCCGGGCCCCCGGCGATCACCGGCCCCCGGTCCGTCTCGATCACCTCGATCCCGATCGGCGCCTCCCCCGCGATCCCGACCGTCTCCGTGTGCCGCGCGGCCCGGTGCCAGTGGCCGTCCGGGCCGAGGGCCTGGACGCCGGCGCCCGTGCGGCGCAGGCGTTCGCGGTACAGGTCCTGGTAGTCGGCCATGGCATTGGTGATGCCCCAGGCGACCGTGCCGGTGTGGCCGAAGTGGGCGATACCGGGGACGCCGGGCACGGCCAGGCCGATGACGTCGAACTCGGGGCAGGAGAGGCGGATCTGCTGGTAGACGCCGGGGTCCTCGATGAAGCGGTGCGGGTCGCCGGCGATCAGGGCGTGGCCGGAGGCGGTACGGGCACCGGTGACGAGCCAGCCGTTGCTGCCGGCGGTGCCGGGGCCGTCGGTGGCGAACAGGCCGACGGCGTCGGGGCCGAGGTGCCGTAGCGCCTGCTCGCGCCAGAGCTTGGCCGGAAAGCCCGCGAAGAGGAGGTGGGTGGCGAGCCAGACGCCGAGCGGGGTCCAGGGCTGCCAGCGGCCGGGGGCGAGGCCTACGCGGGTGAACTCGGCGGCGCGGCGCGCGCCGTCGGGCAGGCCCGCGTTGACGCCGCCGACGTACGTGCGGACCCAGTCGGCCGTTTCGGGGTCCCGGCTCTCCAGCGCGGCGAAGCAGCGGCGGGCGGTGTCGTCGAGGCGGGCGCGGCGGGCGAGGACGTCCCAGGACAGGGCGCCGGCGCCGAGGAAGGAGGCCGAGGTGCCCTGGGAGCGGTGGCGCTCGACCTCCAGTTGCCAGGCGCGGTCCAGTGCGGTCACCCGGCCCTGGGCGTGGGCCAGTTCGCGGGTGCTGGAGGCGCGCAGGTGGGGGATGCCCCAGGCGTCGCGGTAGGTCTCGGTGGTCACCCGGAAAACCCCCTTGTTTTAGGTAAGCCTTGCCTAAGTTTCAGTGATGGGGGAATCGTACGCGAGCTGTGGCGGCACGACGGTCCGGGGGGCGGCGGGGGCGGCGGGCCGGGGGCCGTACCGGCAGGCGTACAACCATTCGGGTACTTCGCGGGTCGAGTGGGGCGTCCGTTACCAGTGGGGGATTCAGTGCGCAGAGTTCTCACCGCGGGCGCCGTGTTCGCCGCGGTCGCCGCCGTTCCGCTGACCCCGGTGGCATCCGCATCCGCCGCCGCGCCCTACAAGGGGGCCAACACCGCCACCGTCCAGGACGACTTCAACGGGGACGGGTACCGGGACGTCGCGATCGGCGCCCCGGACGCCGGGAACGGCAGCGTGACCAAGGCCGGCGCCGTCGTCGTGCTGTACGGCTCGGCATCGGGAGTGAACGGCTCGGTCGCCCTCTCCGGCAAGAGCGCCGGCCTCACCGTCGGCTCCACCGACACCCGCTTCGGCGCCGCGCTGCCAAGCACCGGCGTGACCCGGTAGCCGGCGGGCGCCCGGTCCGGCCGGGCGGCGGGCGGATCCCGGGCGAGGCATGATCGAAGCATGGACGTCACGCTGCACCTCGCCCAGGATCCCGAGGCCGACGCGCTCCTCGGGCGCAGCCCGCTCGCCGCGCTGACCGGGATGCTGCTGGACCAGCAGATCCCGATGGAGTGGGCGTTCAAGGGGCCCCGGACCATCGCCGACCGGCTCGGCGCCGGAGCCGACGGGGACCTCGACGCCCACGACATCGCCGCGACGGACCCGGAGGCCTTCGCGGCACTGCTCGCCCAGAAGCCGGCCGTGCACCGCTACCCCGGCTCGATGGCCAAGCGCATCCAGCAGCTGTGCCAGTACCTCGTCGAGCACTACGACGGGGACGCCGAGGCGGTCTGGCGGGGCGTCGGCAGCGGCGCCGAGCTGCTGAAGCGGCTGGAGCAACTGCCGGGGTTCGGCAAGCAGAAGGCGCAGATCTTCCTCGCACTGCTCGGCAAGCAGCTGGGAGTCACCCCCAAGGGCTGGCGGGAGGCTGCGGGCGCGTACGGCGAGCCCACGTCCTTCCGCTCCGTCGCCGACATCACCGGACCCGAGTCGCTGGCGAAGGTCCGCGCGCACAAGCAGGAGATGAAAGCGGCGGCAAGAGCGGCGAAGGCCTCCGACAAGTAGCGGGGTACGGGACGCGAGGACTCCCCGGACATCACCCGGCCGGCCCCTCCCCGCTCGCACCCGCCGCCCGGGCGGTCCAAGCATGGACCATGACCGAGGCACCCAGCAGTGGCCCGGAATGGGGCCGTGAGTACGACGACCAGCGCGCCCACGCGGCACAGCCGCCCGGCGGGCCGCACACCCGCCACGAGCCCGAGCCGCCGTTCGAGGGTCCCCTGCACGCCCTGTCCCGGGCCGCCTGGCAGGTGGTCCTGGTCACCGGGATCGCCTCGCTGATCCTCGGCATCCTGGTCCTCGTCTGGCCCGGCTCCTCCCTGCTCGCCGCCGGCGTCCTCTTCGGCCTCTACCTCGTGATCAGCGGCGTCTTCCAGCTGGTCTCCGCGTTCGGCACGCACAAGACGACCTCGCTGCGCGTACTGGCCTTCATCAGCGGCGCCGTGTCGATCCTGCTCGGCCTGTTCTGCTTCCGCGGACCCATGCAGTCGATCCTGCTGCTCGCCCTGTGGATCGGCATCGGCTGGCTGATCCGCGGGATCACCCAGACTCTGGCCGCCCTGCACGACTCCCGGACGCCCGCCCGGGGCTGGCAGATCTTCCTCGGGATCATCACCTTCATCGCCGGTATCGTGCTGATCGACTCGCCGTTCCGGTCGGTCGCCGTGCTGACCCTGATCGGCGGCATCTGGCTGGTCGTCGTGGGGATCACCGAGATCGTCACCGCGTTCGGCATCCGGGGCCGGGCCAGGGCGGTCCCGCGGACGCTGTGACACCGGCGGGTCCCGCGGGCCCTGTGACCGGGCGTCAACCGCGCGCCCCGTTCCTACGCCGAGCGGGCGGATCTCGCGTCCCGCATGCTGCATGCGCCACCGCCCCGGGGACACACCCGCTGTGAGCAGGACCGCGAGCCGTCCCCGCAGCCGAACCCGGCTGCGGGTGCTCGTACTGCTCCTCGCCCTGTGGGTGCCCGGCGTCCATGCGCAGGCCCAGGCGGCCCCCGCGCTGGGCGTGTCGGCCGAGACCCTCGAGCACGACGCCTTCGACATGCTCGTACGGCCACCGGCCCGTGCCGTCCACCGGGCCGACGTACCCGAGCGCCCGGCCCCCCTCGCCGACCCGGCGCCCGCCCGGCCGACGGTCCGGACGTGCCCCGCCGCGCCACGGGTGCCCTACGCCCCGTCCCTGCTGCGCACGGTGGTCCTGCGCTGCTGACAGACCCGCGTCCCCCGCGATAGGTCGGTCGGCTCGACGCAAGGAGCACAGCCATGCCCAAGGATCCCTACGCCGTTCTGCGCGCCCTGCTGCGCGCGGAGGCCAGACGTGCGACGGCGCCCAGGCCGGAGCAGAAGGAGGAACCGCAGCGACCGCCCGGGCGACAGGGCCGCTGAACCGGTGCCGGCGGGGGCGGGCCACCGCCTCCGCCGGACGGTGCCGCACGGCCCGGCCGAACGGGGGAATTCGGCCGGGTCCTTGCTCCGGCGCACCGCCAAAGCCCGCGATGCACCGCGATAGCAACCCGCATGTCCCTTTTGCGGCATCTTTTCAGGTGCCACACTCCGCCGCCATGGCTGCGCCCGGAACGTCTTGACCGGTAGGCTTTCCGTGTGATCTTCAAGCGCATCGGAAACGGCCGGCCGTACCCCGACCACGGCCGGGAAAGCACCCGGCAGTGGGCGGACGTCGCGCCGCGCCCGGTCCGCCTCGATCAGCTCGTGACCACCAAGCAGCAGCTCGACCTGGAGACCCTGCTGGCGGAGGACTCGACGTTCTACGGCGACCTCTTCGCGCACGTCGTGAAGTGGCAGGGCGACCTCTACCTGGAAGACGGGCTGCACCGCGCGGTCCGCGCCGCCCTCCAGCAGCGCCAGGTGCTGCACGCACGGGTGCTCGAACTCGACTGACCCGTCACGACACGGCCGTTGGCCTTGACCCTTTCGGGTTCCGCTGAGCGGCATCTACTGATCATCTAATAGGCATCGCCGCCCAGGCGCACTACGCTGCGCCCATGAGCATGCTGACTCCTCCGGGCATGGGCGGCCAGTACCGGATCACGGGGGACAAATACCCGCGGATGCGTCCGCCGCGCCGACGCGGCAGGCTCGTGGCCGCTGTGGTGGCGTCCGCCGCGGTGCTCGGCCTGCTCGGCTGGGGCACCCTGCAGCTCATCGACGTCTTCACCGGCGGCAAGAAGGGCACGGTCGCCTCCGCCAAGGCCGGGTGCCGGACCAAGGCCGCGCCGGCGGCCCAGGTCAGGGCCGTGCCCAAGCCCGGCGACATCACGGTGAACGTCTACAACGCCACCCAGCGCACCGGGCTCGCCAAGGACACAGCGGACGCGCTGAAGAAACGCGGCTTCACCATCGGCGACGTGGGCAACGCGCCCAAGGAGTTCGACAAGAAGGTCAAGGGCACCGGGATGCTCCTCGGCCCGGCCGACGCCCGGAACACCTCGCTGGCGGTGCTCGCGACACAGCTCTCCGGCGCCGAACAGCGCGCCACCACCGGCCGCAAGGGCGCCGCGGTGGATCTGATCATCGGCGACGCGTTCAAGGGCCTGACCCAGCCGGCGGCAGCGGAGCAGGCGCTGACGGCCCTGACCGCACCGCAGCCAACGGCATCTACGAAGAAGAGCTGCTGACGAGCGCCCCGGAAGGGGCGCGGGGAACTGCGCGACAAGCCACAACGCACCCGCACCCGCACCCGCACCCGCCGGACAAACGGCACCCCGGTAGGCGCGGCACTCTACTCAGCCGCGCCGTACAGGCGATCCCCCGCGTCCCCCAGCCCCGGCACGATGTACCCGTGCTCGTTGAGGTGGTCGTCCACCGCCGCCGTCACGACCGTCACCGGCGTCCCGGCCAGCTCCCGCTCCATGACCTCGACACCCTCGGGAGCCGCCAGCAGAACCACGGCGGTCACGTCGTCCGCACCCCGCTTGATCAGCTCCTGGATCGCCGCGACCAGCGTGCCGCCCGTGGCCAGCATCGGGTCCAGGACGTACACCTGGCGGCCCGAGAGGTCCTCCGGCATGCGCGAGGCGTAGGTGGAGGCCTGCAGCGTCTCCTCGTTGCGGATCATGCCCAGGAAGCCCACCTCGGCGGTCGGCAGCAGCCGGACCATGCCGTCGAGCATGCCGAGGCCGGCGCGCAGGATCGGCACGACCAGCGGGCGCGGGCGGGCGAGCTTGACGCCGGTGGTCCGCTCGACCGGCGTCCGGATGTCGACGGCCTCGGTGCGCACGTCCCGCGTGGCCTCGTAGGCGAGCAGGGTGACCAGCTCGTCGGCCAGCCGGCGGAAGGTCGCGGAGTCGGTGCGCTGGTCGCGCAGCGTGGTGAGCTTGTGAGCGACCAGGGGGTGGTCGACGACATGGAGACGCATGCCCCTAACGGTACCCGCGCCCGGCACCCCGCCGACGCTGGCGTCGGACCCGCCGTCCGAGGGAAAGTGGGAGGGACGGACTGGGGTGGTGTGACGTGCCTGACCTGCCTGAGCTGCCCGATGACGCGGGCGCCGATCCCGAGATAGCCGAGCCCGCGGCGCCGGAGACGGACGCCGAGCGGCGCCGCCGGCGCGCCCAGTTCCTGCGCGACCTCGCCGAGGCCCGCGCGCTGCGCGCCCGGGTCCAGCCGCGACGCGCCAAGGCCGCACGGCTGCGCCACGCGATGCGCATGCGGACGTTCCGCTGGTAGGGAGGACCCCTGTGAGCTCTGTGAGCAGGACACCGCGGGGAAAGTTCCGGGTGCGTAAGTTGCGGGCGCGCTCCGGTGTTTGCGCGGTGGGCGTGCGTGAGCGCCTGGAAAAGCCGCGTACGATCCGCAGGTGGCGGCAACGAACGCTCAACACACAGGGAGCCGAAGACGTCCCCTGAAAGCCTTGTTTCTGCCACGATTCCGAGTGGGTGGGGCTCGGAGCCCAGCTCTCTCCGCCCAAGTACCTCCGCCGGGGGGACCCCCAACCGGCACGCCTATGACCAGTGGGAGAGTCACGGTGTACTTCGCCGCACTGCTCGCGCGCACCGAAGACGGGTGGGAAGCGAGCGACACAGAGCTCGACGATGTGGAGACCCTGTCGGATCTGGCCGACCTGGCCCGGGAAGCCTCTCCCGACGAGGACACGGTGCTCGTCCTGATCGAGCAGGAGGACGCCTGGTTCGGCGTCGTCCGCGTGGACGGCGAGGACGACCCTCGCATCTACGTCTCGGACGCCGCCGCCGCCCAGCGCAGCGCGTACGGCGAGCTGCTGCTCACCGACGAGCTGCTCGGCCGGGAGCCGGGTGCCGACGACGGCCCCGACCTGGACTCCCTGGACCTCGACGGTACGGAGGACGGCGAGTCCGAGTCCGACGAGGACGACGGGGAGGGCGGCGCCGACGCGGTCCCGCACAGCCCGGTCGGCGACAGCCAGATCCTCGACGACCTGGGCATCAGCGAGAAGGAACTGCGCGTCCTGGACGCCGATGACGCGCTCAGCTCGATCGCCGAGGCCCTGGGCGCCTCGGAGGTGCTGGAGACCGTCCGCTGACCGCGGCACAGAACACGCACGGCTCCGTGGACCCGGTACGCGACCGCTGGCGGGCCGCGATGCGGCTCGCCCTGGACGAGGCCGAGCGGGCCGTCCTGGGCGGGGACGTCCCCGTCGGCGCCGTCGTACTGTCCCCGGACGGTACGACGGTGCTGGCCGCCGCGCACAACGAGCGCGAGGCCACCGGCGATCCCACGGCCCACGCCGAGGTCCTCGCGATCCGGCGGGCGGCTGCCCGGCTCGGGGAGTGGCGGCTGGCCGGCTGCACGCTCGTGGTCACCCTGGAGCCGTGCACGATGTGCGCGGGCGCGATCGTCCAGTCCCGGATCGACCGGGTCGTCTACGGCGCCCGGGACGACAAGGCGGGTGCGGCGGGTTCGCTCTGGGACGTGATCCGCGACCGGCGGCTCAATCACCGTCCGGAAGTCGTGGAGGGTGTTCTCGCGGCGGAGTGCGCGCGGCTTCTCACCGAGTTTTTCCGGGACCGGTGACGGTGCCGCCGAATTCCGATTTCAAACCATGCCCCACCTTGCTGTAAGGTCTCCCTCGGTAGCGTGTCCGAGCGGCCGAAGGAGCTCGCCTCGAAAGCGAGTGTGGCGCAAGTCACCGAGGGTTCAAATCCCTCCGCTACCGCTTCAGAAGGGCCCCGTTGAAAGACGGGGCCCTTCGTCCGTTCCGGGAAGGGGACGGACGGGGAACGGACCCTCAAGTGCGCGCCGCCTTCAGGCGATCCGGCGGCCCGCACCCCGCGGTCGGGGCCCGTCCCCGGCCCGCGGATTCCTGCCGGACCCCGCCGGGCTCGGTGTCCGGCGTGCCCGGCGCGGCGCCCGTACGGGCCCGGCAAAGGACCTCGGACGGCGGGCCGTTGGTCCTCCCAAAGGGGTGTGAAGGTTACACTCACCGCCGGCAGCAGGGGGCCCACAGGGCGCAGGCACAGCACAGGGGAGGCCGCGGTGGCGGTGAACGCCAAGAAGATCGCCGTATACGTGCTCGTGGTCTTCGCGCTGTACGTGATCATCACGGACCCGGCCAAGGCGGCCGACTACGTCCAGATAGGCTTCGAGGGCATATCGGACGCGGCCAAGGCCATCGGCGACTTCATGACCTGGGTCGCCCACGGAGGAAAGAGCTGAGGTACCCCCCATGATCCGCCACCTGGTCCTCTTCAGGCTCAACGAGGGTGTCGAGCGCGACGATCCGCGGGTCGTGGCAGGCGTGGAGGCCTTCAGGGCACTCGGCGGCCAGATCGAGGAGCTGCGCTTCTGGGAGTGCGGCTGGAACATCAGCGACCGGCCGATCGCCCACGACTTCGCGATCAACTCGGCGGTCGAGGACACCGACGCCCTCAAGCGCTATCTGGAGCACCCGGCCCACCAGGCGGGCGTCGCGTTGTGGCGCGAGTTCGCCACGTGGGTGATCGCCGACTACGAATTCTGACTTCCCGCGCCAAGAGCCCTCCGCCGTTCCGGCGGGGGGCTTTCCTGTATTTACGCCCCAACTTGTCATTGTTTGAGCACAACACGGCGTTATGCGGTGCTTGCACACAGTGCACATCTCTTGTGATGCTATGACCACTTTTGACGGATGGTTGATCGATGAAGAGGTGGCGTTGACCGTGTCGGCCAGTACTGCGCCGCCCCAGGAGGAGGCGGCCGCTCCCGCCTGCGAACCCGCTCCCGTGGCCCCAGAGAAGCGGCGCGGCGCCGACACGCGAGCCCTCACCCAGGTGCTCTTCGCCGAACTGAAGGAGCTCACCCCGGGCACGCCGGAGCACAACCGCGTGCGGGGGACGCTGATCGAGGCGAACCTCCCGCTCGTGCGCTACGCGGCCGCCCGATTCCGCTCCCGCAACGAGCCGATGGAGGACGTGATCCAGGTCGGCACCATCGGCCTGATCAACGCCATCGACCGCTTCGACCCGGACCGGGGCGTGCAGTTCCCGACCTTCGCGATGCCGACCGTGGTCGGCGAGATCAAGCGCTACTTCCGGGACAACGTCCGCACGGTCCACGTACCGCGCCGGCTGCACGAGCTGTGGGTGCAGGTCAACAGCGCCACCGAGGACCTCACCACCCTCTACGGCCGCTCACCGACCACCGCCGAGATCGCCGAGCGGCTGCGCATCACCGAGGACGAGGTTCTGGGCTGCATCGAGGCGGGACGCTCGTACCACGCCACCTCGCTGGAGGCCGCGCAGGAGGGCGACGGACTGCCCGGCCTGCTGGACCGGATCGGCTACGAGGACCCGGCCCTGGACGGCGTGGAACACCGCGACCTGGTCCGGCATCTGCTCGTCCAACTCCCCGAACGCGAACAGAGAATCCTTCTCCTGCGCTACTACAGCAATCTCACCCAGTCACAGATCAGCGCGGAACTCGGCGTCTCCCAGATGCATGTCTCCCGGCTCCTCGCCCGCAGCTTCCAGCGACTGCGCTCCGCGAATCGCATCGACGCGTAGAAGGACGTCGAGGCACAGAAGGACATCGGCGCACGGAAGGACTCGCGGCGAAGCACAGCGGGCGCACGGAAGCACATCCACGAACACCCCCTGCATCGCAAACCCGCTCGATCCATCACCGCAGCGAGCGAATCGCTCACCAGCGCAGATGCCGACAGTTGGAAGCCGAAAAGGCGTCAGACCCCTTCTTTCCAGGGCTGATTCACCTCTCTCATGTCGACATGTCACTACAGCGTGTTGCCGACATGTGACATTCTGCGGGAGACGCGTTTGCCGGGCCTTCGGCTCCGGTATTCAGGTGAAGGCTGCGTTGCTCGAAAGACTGCGCCGCCCCGACCGTCCCGCGACCCAAAGGGGGTGGCATGTCCGCAGACCAGGGCAGCTCGAAGGTGCTGACGCCCGCGAAGAGCGAGGCAGCGCCCAAGGAGCTCGACGCTTTCGACGTCCTCGACGGCATCGAGGGCGTCACGGCCCTCGATGCCGTGCCGGCCCCGCCCGCCCAGGCGGCCGCCGACACACCGGCCCCGCCGGCGTCGGGGGACATCGACACCCGCACCCTGTCCCGCTCCCTGTTCCTGCGGCTCGCCGCACTCGGCGAGGAGAGCCCCGAGCGGGCCTACGTCCGGGACACGCTGATCGAGCTGAACCTGCCGCTGGTCCGCTACGCGGCCGCGCGCTTCCGCTCCCGCAACGAGCCGATGGAGGACATCGTCCAGGTCGGCACCATCGGCCTGATCAAGGCGATCGACCGGTTCGACTGCGAACGGGGGGTGGAGTTCCCGACCTTCGCGATGCCGACGGTGGTCGGCGAGATCAAGCGCTTCTTCCGGGACACCTCCTGGTCGGTCCGCGTCCCGCGCCGGCTCCAGGAGCTGCGCCTGGCCCTGACCAAGGCCAGCGACGAGCTGTCCCAGAAGCTGGACCGCTCCCCGACGGTGACGGAGCTGGCCGCGGTACTCGGCGTCTCCGAGGAGGACGTGGTCGACGGCCTCGCGGTCGGCAACGCCTACACCGCCTCCTCGCTGGACTCCCCCGCCCCCGAGGACGACGGCGGCGAGGGCTCCCTGGCCGACCGGCTCGGCTACGAGGACACGGCCCTGGAGGGCGTGGAGTACCGCGAGTCCCTCAAGCCCCTGCTGGCCAAGCTGCCGCCCCGGGAACGCCGGATCATCATGCTGCGCTTCTTCGCCAACATGACCCAGTCGCAGATCGGCGAGGAGGTCGGCATCTCCCAGATGCACGTCTCCCGCTTGCTGACCCGGACACTGGGCCAGCTGCGGGAGGGCCTGATCTCGGACTGACCCTTCAGTTCTGACACCCCGTCAGCCACACTGGCCCGATGCTGGGAGCGACCGGGTCGGGCAGGACGGCGGGGACGACATGGACACGTGGCCGCCGAGGCGCCGTTACGGCAGCGTCGGCGGCCGTCGTCGTCCTGGGCGGGGTACTGGCCGCGTACGCGGACCACGGGCCGGGCGGCGGCTACGTCGCGGTCGGCTCGGCGGGCGGTTCCGGGAAGCAGAGCGCGGCGAGCACACCGACGGGCTCGGTGTCACTGGTACCGCTGGACGGCAGCCGACACCCCGTCGGAGCCGAATCGCCCTCCGCGGCGCCCGATCCACCGCGGCCGGGCAGCGGACCGACCGCCCCCGGCACCCCGGTGCGGCCCACACCCACGCCGGGCACGCCGGACCCTTCCGGCAGTACGGGCGACGGACCCGGCGGCACGGACGGTCGTACGGCACCGCCCCCCGGCGCCTCACCCAGCCCAACTCCCGGCCGCGGCACGCCACCCGCACCCGCCGACCTGTCCTGGGGGAAACCGGCGACCGAGGCGGCGGATCAGCGCTGGTGCCAGAAGGTGACCGTCGCCTTCCGCAACTCCGGAGGTACGGCGGTGCGTTCGGGTTCGGTGAGTTTCGGCACGCACATCGTCGGCGCGCTCGGCATCGACTGGGGGACGGTCACCTCGACGGTGGACCTTCCGGCACCGGTCGCTGCGGGCGCGCACAAGGATCACACGTGGACCGTGTGCGTCGACGCCTGGCGCGTACCGCTCGGCATGCACATCGAGACGCGGGACGTCTCGGTGGAGTGGAAGTGACGCCTACTTCAGCGCCAGCCAGGCGACGCCGGCCACCACGGCCAGGGCCACGATGACGCCGATGATCACGCCGACGCGGGGACCGGAGGGAGCGGCGGCCTGCGCCTGGCGCCCCTGGGGAGCCTCGTCGACGAACGCGCGGAACATCTGGGTGCTGCCGGCGGGGTCGTAATTGCCCTGGGGGCCCTGGGTGTTAGCCATGGCCCGAGACACTAGCGAATCCGCGTGAGCGACCCAAGTGCGGGGCCACCGGGACAGACGGGGGCAGCCCACCCCCACCCGCCTGGACATTTACGTTTGCAATACTTACCTTTGCCAATTTTTTGCGACCTCGCCACCGGATTTGTTTGCCTGCAGCAACCAAACATAGCTATGGTTGCCCCAAGCAACGAATACGGGAGGTGTGATGGCCGAGCGGGCGCAGTTTGAAGAGCTGGCGCGTCAGCTCAGTGCCGTCGGAGCCGTGAAACGGGACATGGGGCGGATCCTGCCGCCCGACTGCCCGGCCGGCTCGGCCGCCGTGCTGACTCTGCTCGGCCGGCACGGAGACATGCGCATGAGCAAGCTCGCGGAGCTGCTCGCCGTGGACATGTCGGTGACCAGCCGGCATGTCGCGCACGTCGCCGCGCGCGGCTGGATCGAACGGCACCCGGACCCGGCGGACAAGCGCTCGCGCATCCTGCGCCTGACGCCCGCCGGCCTGGAGCAGCTCGAGGAGCTGTCCCGGCGCACCACGCGTCTGCTCGCCGAGCGGCTCGCCGACTGGACCGACGACGAGGTGGGCCAGCTGATCCGGCTGATGACCCGCCTGCGCGAGTCCTTCGGCGACTGCCGCACCGCGTTCCGGCTCCCGGCCTCCGTGGCCGCTCCCGTAGTCGAAGAGACCACCCGTACACCCGCAAGCACGTAAGAAAAGGAAGCCCATGGCAACGACCACACCAGCCGGTGTGCGGGCTCACGCCAAACACGGGGGAGGCGCGGACGCCCACGCCCCGATGACGCACCGGCAGATCATGGAGGCCCTGTCCGGGCTGCTGCTCGGGATGTTCGTGGCGATCCTGTCGTCCACGATCGTCTCCAACGCCCTGCCGCACATCATCGGGGACCTCGGCGGCGGCCAGTCCGCCTACACCTGGGTGGTCACCGCCGCCCTGCTGTCGATGACCGCGGCCACTCCCCTGTGGGGCAAGCTCGCCGACCTGTACAGCAAGAAGGCTCTCGTCCAGATAGCCCTGATCATCTATGTCGTCGCCTCGATGGCGGCCGGTCTGTCGCAGAACCCCGGCATGCTCATCACCTTCCGGGTGTTCCAGGGCATCGGCGTCGGCGGTCTGTCCGCCCTGGCGCAGATCGTCATGGCGGCGATGATCTCCCCGCGTGAGCGCGGCCGGTACTCCGGCTACCTGGGTGCCACCTTCGCCGTCGCCACCGTCGGCGGCCCGCTGCTCGGCGGTGTCATCACGGACACCTCCTGGCTGGGCTGGCGCTGGTGCTTCTACGTCGGTGTCCCCTTCGCGATCATCGCGCTGATCGTGCTGCAGAAGACCCTGCACCTGCCCGTGGTCAAGCGGGAGGTCAAGGTCGACTGGGCCGGCGCGTCCGTCATCTCCGCCGCCGTCTCCCTGCTGCTGATCTGGGTCACCTTCGCCGGTGACAAGTACGACTGGCTGTCCTGGCAGACCTACGCCATGGTCGGCGGTTCGATCGTCCTCGGCGCGCTGTTCGTGCTCGTCGAGGCCAAGGCGAGCGAGCCGATCATCCCGCTGCGCCTGTTCAGGAACCGCACCATCACCCTCGCGTCGCTCGCCTCGCTGTTCGTCGGTGTCGCGATGTTCACCGGCACTGTGTTCTTCAGCCAGTACTTCCAGCTGGCCCGCGACAAGTCCCCGACGATGTCGGGCGTCATGACCATCCCGATGATCGGCGGTCTGTTCGTCTCCTCGACCGTCTCGGGTCAGTTCATCACCCGCACCGGCCGCTGGAAGGCGTGGCTGGTCAGCGGTGGCGTCCTGGTCACGGCCGGTCTGGTGCTGCTCGGCGGCATCCGGTACGACACCGCCTACTGGAAGATGGCCGTCTTCATGGCGCTGCTGGGTCTCGGCATCGGCATGATGATGCAGAACCTGGTGCTCGCCACGCAGAACCAGGTGGCCCCCTCCGACCTCGGCTCGGCCAGCTCCACGGTGACCTTCTTCCGCTCCCTCGGCGGTGCGGTCGGCGTCTCCGCGCTGGGCGCGGTGATGTCCCGCCGGATCACCCACTACGTCCAGGACGGCGTCGCCGCCCTGAGCCCCAAGTACCAGGCGGCCCTGGCCGGCAGCTCGGGCTCGACCGACAGCATCCCGGACATGGACAAGCTCCCGGCGCCGATCCGGACGCTGCTGGAGAGCGCCTACGGCCACGGCATCGCCGACGTCTTCTTCATCGCCGGCTGCCTCGCCGCCGCCGCCTTCCTGATCACCCTGTTCATCAAGGAGGTCCCGCTGAAGACGAAGGGCGCGCTCGCACAGGCCGCCGAGGGCGGGGCCCCCGTGGCCGGCCCGGCCGCCACCCCCGTCGAGGCCGGCCTGGAGAACGCCGGGCAGGAACCCGCGCAGGAGAAGGTGCCCAGCTGGGCCGAGCCCGTCGTCGCGGCGGACCGCTTCCAGGAGGCGCCGGCCACCGCGACCGCCACCCGGCAGATGACCGCCGTCGCCATGCTCGCCGAGCCCGGCACCGGTGGCGGCACCCCGGTGCACGGCTTCGTCCGGGGCGCCGAGAGCGCCCCGGTCCCCCAGGCCGCGGTCACCCTGATCTCGCTGTCCGGCCGCCAGCTGGGCCGCGCGGTCGCCCGGTCCGACGGTGCCTACGCGGTCGACGCCCCGGGCACGGGTTCGTACGTCCTGATCGCCTCCGCCGACGGCTACCAGCCGCAGGCTTCCACCATCGTGGTGGGCGAGGAGCCGCTGTCGTACGACATCCTGCTCAGCGGCACCAGCGGGCTGACCGGTGTGGTCCGGGCCGCCGGGAACGCGCTGCCGGTCAAGGACGCCATGGTGATCGTCACCGACGTGCGCGGTGACCTGCTGGCCACGGCCGCCACCGGGGAGCAGGGCGACTTCGCCTTCGGCGACCTGGTGCCGGGCGCGGTGACCGTCGCCGTCAACGCGAGCGGGTTCCGGCCCCGCGCGTTGCCGGTCGAGGTCGGCGCCACCGGGGTCACCCGGATCGAGGTCGACCTGGACGCGGGCGCCCGCCTCCAGGGTGTCGTCAGGGCCCCGCACGGCCCGCTGGCCGACGCCCGCGTGACGCTCGTCGACCAGGCGGGCAACGTGGTCGGCACCGCCACCACCGGTACGGACGGCGCGTACGCCTTCACCGACCTGGACAGCGGCGAGTACACCGTCATCGCGACGGGCTACCCGCCGGTGGCGACGGCCCTGACCGTCTCCGGCATCGGAGTCGACGGCCACGACATCCAGCTCGCCCACCCCGGCGAGTAGTCAGCCGCCGGCCTGTGGCACACGGACGTACGTGTGCCACAGGCCGGTTCTCTACGACCGATTTATAAGACTTTTTCAGGGAGTTGGCGGGATGGGACTGACCGCGAAGATCCGTACGCGGGACGGGTGGGCCGTGTCGCACGCGGTCGTCACGGTGACCGACATGACCGGTACGCAGGTGCTGCGCGCCGAGGCGGACGCCGAGGGAGCCGTACGGGATGCCACCGAGCTGTCGCCGGGGGCGTACACGGTGATCGTGACGGCCGTCGGCTACGCGCCCGCGGCCTCCTCCGCGATCGTCACCGCGAGCGGCCGGGCCGAGGTCGGCACGGTCACGCTCGCCCGGCAGGGCGGCACCGAACTGCCGCCGCCCGGGCCCTGGACCATCGACCCGGTGCACTCCTCCGTCGCCGCGGTCGCCCAGCACCTGGGGATCTCCAGCGTGCACGGCCGGTTCACGGAGTTCGGCGGCACGATCGAGATCGCGCCGGACGACGTCACCAGGTCCCGCGTGGCGGCGGTGATCAGGGCCGCGTCCATCGACACGGGCAACGGCATGCGCGACACGCATCTGAAGTCCGGGGACTTCCTCGACGTGGAGCGGCACCCCGAGATCACCTACCGCTCCACCGGGGTGACGGCCGCGGGTTCGGACCGCTGGACGGTCCACGGCGAGCTGTCCATGCACGGGGTCGTACGACCGGTGGACCTGGACCTGGCCTACCTCGGCACCGGCGGCGACCCGTGGGGCGGCACGCGCGCCGCGTTCCGCGCCACGGCGGAGCTGCACCGCGAGGACTTCGCGATGAACTACAACCAGGTCCTGCAGGCGGGCATCGCCGCGATCGGCACGACCCTGAAGGTCGAGCTGGACATCCAGGCGGTGCAGGGCGACTCGCCGCCCCAGGCGTAGGCACAGCGGGGTCAGCCACGGGGGCACACACCGCCCCTAGGTGCCCCCACGGCACCGAACATCGCGACCACCACCCGCGTCTCCCTGGACGAGCTGCTGGACTTCGTACGGCCCCGCCACCGCGCCCTGCTGATCACCCGCCGCGCCGGCGGCGGACCGCAGGCCTCCCCGCTGACCTGCGAGGTCGACGACTCGGGCCGGATCGTCGCGTCCGCCTACCCCGAGCGCGCCAAGACCCGCGACGCCTGGGGGTCCTTGGAACCGCTGGTCGAGTACTACCGCGACATCGCCGGTGAACACCCCGACTGGGACGAGTACCGGGAAGCCATGGTCAGGCAGGGCAAGTCCATCATCCGGGTCACCCCCGAACACTGGGGCCCGGTGGCCACCGGCGGCTTTCCGGCGCGGCTGGTGTCCGACGGGGAGTAGTCAGCCGCGCTCGACCATCGCCTCGATACCGGCGATCAGCAGGTCCAGGGCGAAGTCGAAGTCCCGGTCCATCATCTCGGCGACGGTGTCCCCACCGCGGGCGTCCATGATCTCCTTGGACTCCTGGAGGAGGTCCGCGGCCTGGGGGTGCCGCTGGGCCTCGGTCATGGACTGCTGGAAGTAGTCCTCGGGGGACAGCCCGGAGTCCGCGATCCGTCCCAGGAACTGCACCTCCAGCGTGCCGTAGCCGTACACGAACTGGAAGACGGCCGAGATGGCGCTCATCATGCGGTGCGCCGGCAGCCCGGTGCGCCGCACCACCCGCTGGACCACGCGGGAGTACGCCAGCGCGTTGGGGCCGATGTTGAGGTATTGCCCGGCCAGCGGCGACAGCCAGGGGTGGCGCACCAGCAGCGCCCGGTACGCGGCGGCCAGCCCCCGCAGCTGGTCCCGCCAGTCCTCCGCCGTGTCATCCGGGTCGGGCAGCGACAGCTCGCCGAAGGCCGCGTCCAGGGCGAGTTCGAGCAGGTCGTCCTTGGTGTCGACGTACCAGTACAGGGACATCGCGGTGACGTTCAGCTCCGCGGCCAGCCGCCGCATGGAGAACTTCGCCAGCCCCTCGGCGTCGAGCAGCCGTACGGACACCGAGGTGATCCGCTCCCGGTCGAGCCCCGAGGGCTGCCCCCCGCTCCGGCCGCCCCGGCGGGCCTTCCCCTCCCGCCAGACACTGGCTCGCGGAGACCGACCTGCTTCCTTTGCCACCAGCGCACCTTTCTACTTTCCGGCTACTGGTCCAACTTAAAGGGACACGGGGCCGCACCGGCATGCGGCTACCGCCGCGTCGGCGCGATCAACCGCCCACGCCCGCCGAGCCCTCAGCCAACCTTCCGCTCCGCCCGCCGCAGCAACCCCGGCGGTTCACGGGTGCGGTCGCCGGGGCCGTGCTGAGGTGGCCGCGTGCAGCTCGCGGGTGAGCGAGGGGATGGCCACGTTCAGGACGGTGCGGTTGGGGTGACCCGAGGACGTGGGCGCAGACATGTTGTACACCGCATAGCGGAAGATATACGGTGTACAATACGGTTTCTCCTCAGCTGTTCTTCCGCGTGAGGTCGTAGAACGTGGCGGAGCCGGCCGTGACCTTCTTGAAGGTGCTCTGGACCCAGGAGCTGATCCGCGAGGACGAGCCGGAGTTCGCGCCGGCGCCCATGCCCCCGCCGGCGATGAAGTAGTGGATCCTGCCTTCCGCCACGTACTTCTTGAACTGCGCCGGCGTCGGGGACGGGTCGGTGCCGTTGAAGCCGCCGATCGCCATCACCGGGTCACCGGTGGCGAGCTGGTAGCCGGCCGCGTTCTGGGAACCGACGGACGCGGCCACCCAGGTGTACTTCGAGGCGTCCTTCTCCAGCAGCTCCTTGGCGGCCGACGACACGTTCGCGCCGTTCAGCAGGCCGCCGGCGCCACCGCCCATGCCGCCTTCGCCCATCCGGCCACCACCGGGGAAGCCGTTGCCGTTCTGCCTGCCTTGCTGCCCCTGACCGTTCTGGCCCTGCCGGCCGGGCATGCCGCCGCCGAAGCCGCCGCCCGGGAACCCGCCGTTCTGGCCCTGACCGTTCTGGCCCTGCCGGCCCGGCATGCCACCGCCGAAGCCGCCGCCCGGGAACCCGCCGTTCTGCTGCCCCCGACCGTTCTGGCCCTGCCGGCCCGGCATCCCGCCGCCGAAGCCGCCCCGCATGCCGCCACCGCCGGGGCCCCGGCCGCCGCCGAAGCCCATCATGCTCGCGCCCGCCGGGCCGGCCGTCGGGATGGATCCCGTGTGCGCGGAGTCCACCGTGCTGAGGGTGTACGCCGTCGGTCCGGCGAGCGCGGCCACCAGGCCCACGGCCGCCGCCCCGAGGGCCGCCCGCCGGGAGATCCGGCCGGCGAAGACCAGGCCCAGGGCCGCCGCCAGACCGCCGATCAGCACCAGCCACTTCAGCCAGGGCAGGTACCCGGGGGTGCGGTTGAGCAGGACGTAACCCCAGGCCGCCGCGGCCACGACGGACGCGGCGACGGTGATCGACGCCCAGGTCTCCCCGCGCCTCTCCCACAGCAGTCCGGCCCCCATGCCGACGACGGCCGCGAGGTAGGGCGCGAGGGCCACCGTGTAGTACTGGTGGAAGATGCCCGCCATGTAGCTGAACACCACCATGGTGATCAGCAGCGAGCCGCCCCACACCAGGAACGAGGCCCGCGTGACGGACGTACGGCCGAGCTTGCGGGTCGCCCACAGGCCCGCGACCAGCAGGATCAGCGCGGCCGGGAGCAGCCAGGAGATCTGGCTGCCGATCTCGGAGTTGAACATCCGGTCCCAGCCGGTCTCTCCCCACTGCCCACCGCCCTTGCCGCCGCCCCCGGGGACGACGCTGCCGGTCTCGTCGCCGCTGATCCGGCCGAGGCCGTTGTAGCCGAAGGTCAGCTCCAGGAAGCTGTTGTTCTGCGAACCACCGATGTAGGGGCGCGAGGAGGCCGGCCACAGCTCGACGACCGCCACCCACCAGCCGCCGGCGACGACCAGCGCGACGGTGGCCAGGCCCAGCTGGACCAGGCGCTTGCGCAGCTTCACCGGACCGCAGACGGCGTAGACGAGCGCCAGCGGCGGCAGGACCAGGAAGGCCTGCAGGGTCTTGGCGAGGAAGGCGAAGCCGATCGCGGCCCCGCCAGCGACCAGCCACCTGGTCCGGCCGTCCTCCACCGCCCGTACGACGAAGTAGCAGGCCAGCGCCATCAGCAGGGCCAGCATCGCGTCCGGGTTGTTGAACCGGAACATCAGCGCGGCGACCGGGGTGAGCGCGAGCACCGCACCGGCGACCAGGCCAGCCACCGGGCTGAACCGGCGCCGCACGGCCGCGTGGACCACGGCCACCGTGCCCACGCCCATGAGGACCTCGGGTGTGAGGATCGCCCACGAGTTCAGGCCGAAGAGCCGGACCGACAGCTCCATCGGCCACATGAACGCCGACGGCTTGTCGACGGTGATCGCGTTGCCCCCGTCCAGCGAGCCGAAGAAGAACGCCTTCCAGGACGTGCTGCCGGCCTGTACGGCCGCCGAGTAGAAGGAGTTGGCGTAGCCCGAGGCGCTGAGGTCGTACAGGTAGAGCAGGAGGGTGGCCGCCAGCAGGCCGAGGAGGGCCGGGCGCGCCCAGCGCGGGTCCTCGGGCCGGCCGCGCCACAGTCTGCGGACGAAGGGCCGCTCGGGCGCGCCGGTCCCCTGCGCGTGCGGGGGTGCGCTCGGGGGCGGGCCCCCTACCGCGGCGCTGTCCTGGTCGCTGGCCGGCTGGTCGTAGTGGGTGGTCATCGGGGGTCCCCCGGGTCGGTGTCGTGAGGGCGCACCGGCTGCAGTCGCACGGTGGCGTCCCTCCAGCTGCCGTCCGCGGCTGTACCGGCGCGGACCTGGTTGGTCGTCGGGTAGGGGGCGTACGACTGCTGGTACGACTGCTGGTACGGCACCGGCCGCTGCGGCAGCGGTGCGTACGGGGCCGTCGGCGTGCCGCAGGCCGGTGAGGACGGGCCGTGGACGGCGGCCACCGGCGGGGCGGCGTCGGACTCGCCGCGGTCCGGGAAGACCCAGGCGCGGAAGAGCAGGAACCGCAGCACGGTCGCGGCGAGGTTGGCGGCGATGAGCACCGCCAGTTCGGTGGAGTGTGCCGGGTTGTCGCTGGCCGCGTTCAGGGCGGCCAGCGAACCGCTGGTCAGGGCGAGACCGATGCCGAAGACGACCAGGCCCCGCGCCTGGTGCCGTACGGCGCCGCCCCGGCCGCGCACCCCGAAGGTGAGCCGGCGGTTGGCGGCCGTGTTGGCGACCGCCGAGACCAGCAGCGCGAGGGCGTTGGCGATTTGGGAGCCGGAGAACTGCCGGAAGACGCCGTAGAGGAGGAGGTAGAAGAGGGTGGACAGGCCGCCCACGACACAGAACCCGACGAGCTGGCGGGCCAGTCCCGTGGGGACGTTGGTCAGTTCGCGGTCGCGCGGGTCGTCACCGAAGGGCCGGGTGAGCCGGTCCAGCGGCAGCGAGCCGCCGGCCAGTGCCTTGCCGACCCGCCAGACGCCCTTGAGGTCGTCGGTCGCGGTCTTCACGATGTGCACGGTGGAGTCGGGGTCGTCGACCCAGTCGACCGGCACCTCGTGGATCCTGAGCCCCGCCCGCTCGGCGAGCACCAGCATCTCGGTGTCGAAGAACCAGCCGGTGTCCTCCACCAGCGGCAGCAGCACCTGCGCCACATCCCGCCGGATGGCCTTGAAGCCGCACTGCGCGTCCGAGAAGCGGGCCTGGAGGGAGCCGCGCAGGATCAGGTTGTAGGCCCGGCTGACGAACTCCCGCTTCGGGCCGCGTACGACCCGGGAGGTGCGGGCGAGCCGGGAGCCGATCGCGAGGTCCGAGTGGCCGGAGATCAGCGGCGCCACCAGCGGCAGCAGGGCGTTCAGGTCGGTGGACAGGTCGACGTCCATGTAGGCGAGGATCGGCGCGTTCGAGGCCGACCACACGGTCCGCAGGGCCCGCCCCCGGCCCTTCTGCTCCAGACGGAAGGTGGTCACCTCGGGGATCTCCGCCTCCAGCCGCGCCGCCGCCAGCGGGGTGGCGTCCGTGGACGCGTTGTCCGCGATCGTGATGCGGAAGGCGTACGGGAAGGTGCGCGTGAGGTGCTCGTGCAGTCTGCGGACGCACGGCTGGAGGTCCTTCTCCTCGTTGTAGACGGGGATCACTACGTCCAGGACAGGCGTTCCGGCGTCTCCGGCCGGGAGGTGCTCCCGCGCCGGCAGGGTGCCGGGAGAAGAGTCGGTTCGCATGGGACCGACTCTCGTCAGGCGCCCTGTTCCACCCATGTGGTGGCGCTGTGCTGAACCTGTGAGTGCGACCGCCAGTCGGTTTCGCGGGCGGGCTGCGGCACGGCCGGGGCGAGCGCCGGCAGATGCACGGTGAACACCGTCCGCCCCGGGACGCTGTCCACGGTCACGGCACCGCCGTGCGCGGCGGCGACGGCCTGCACGATGGCGAGCCCGAGACCCGTGGACCCCGTTGCCCTGGACCGCGCGGAGTCCCCTCGGGCGAACCGCTCGAACACGTGCGGCAGCAGGTCCGGCGGAATGCCCTGCCCGTTGTCCTCGACATCGACGCACATCCACGGCCCGCGCCGCTGCACGCGCGCGGTGACGGTCGTACCGGGCGGGGTGTGCTTGCGGGCGTTGCCCAGCAGGTTGACCAGCACCTGCTGGATGCGGGCGGCGTCCGCGGACACGAGCGCGGGCTCGTCGGGCAGGTCGAGCCGCCAGCTGTGGTCCATGCCGGCCGCGCGGGAGTCACTGACGGTGTCCACGACCAGCGGGACGAGATCGGTCTGCTCGAACTGGAGGGGCCGTCCGGCATCGAGACGGGCCAGGAGGAGGAGATCCTCGACGAGGAGGGTCATGCGGCCCGCCTCGGACTCGATACGGCCGAGGGCGTGCCGCGTGTCGGGGCCCACCTGCTCGCGCCCGCGCCGGGTCAGCTCGGCGTAGCCCCGGATGGAGGCGAGGGGCGTGCGCAGTTCATGGCTGGCGTCCGCGACGAACTGCCGTACCCGCATCTCGCTCTGCTGCCGGGCGTGCAGCGCACCGTGCACATGGTCGAGCATCCGGTTGAGCGCGGAACCGACCTGACCGACCTCGGTGTGCGGGTCGCACTCGGACTCCGGGACCCGCTCGCTGAGGTTCACCTCGCCGGTGTGCAGGGGGAGTTCGGAGACCCGGGTGGCGGTGGCGGCCACCTTGCGCAGAGGGCGGGTGGCGACGCCGACGAGTACGTATCCGGCGATACCGGCGGCGCCGAGACCGGCGGCGGTGACGCTCACCTCGACGAGGACCAGGGTGTTGATCGTGTTGTCGACCGTCTCGGTCGGCAGGGCGACGTAGTAGGTGCCCTCGGCTCCGGTGACATACCGCACGAGGTACTCACCCAGGCCCGGGATGCCGACGGTGTGCGTCCCCGTGGTGGGCGCCGTGTTCAGGGCGGCCTTCTGCTCGTCGCTGAGGACGACGGCGTGGTTCCGCTGGAAGGGCCCGTTGTTGGTGGAGGCCCGCTGGGCGATGACCGCCCGGGTGACCGTGCCCTCCGTGCCGACCTCGGCGGCGATGGTCTTCAGCTGCGTCGGCCCCTCGACGAAGCCGGTGAGCCTGTCCCTCGGCCCGGAGTCGGGCATGCCGCCGGGCTTCATGGGCCCCGACAGGCGCTTGCCGGCCTCCGCCACCTGCCTCTCCAGCTGCTCGTACAGGTGGGACCGCAGCGCCACTGTGGTCACCGTCCCCATCACCGAACACACGACGGCGATCAGCGCCACGGAAGCGACGACAAGCCGGGCCCGCAGGGTCCGCGGCTGTCCCCCTCGTCGTTTCCGCGGACGTGGCCGTCGTCGCCGGCTCACGACACGGCGGGCTTGATCAGGTAACCGGCCCCGCGCCGGGTGTGGATCATCGGCTCACGCCCCGCGTCGATCTTCCGCCGCAGATACGAGATGTACAGCTCGACGACGTTGGCCTGCCCGCCGAAGTCGTACGACCAGACCCGGTCCAGTATCTGGGCCTTGCTGAGCACGCGCCGCGGGTTGCGCATGAGAAAGCGCAGCAGCTCGAACTCGGTGGCGGTCAGGTGGATGTTCTCCCCGGCCCGCGACACCTCGTGGCTGTCCTCGTCGAGCGTGAGGTCTCCGACGACGAGCACGGAGTCCGACCGCCGGTCGGCGGCCCCGGACCGCCGGATGAGCCCGCGCAGCCGGGCCACGACCTCCTCCAGGCTGAACGGCTTGGTGACGTAGTCGTCACCGCCGGCGGTGAGCCCGGCGATACGGTCCTCGACGGCGTCCTTGGCGGTCAGGAACAGGACGGGCACGTCCGGCAGCTCGCGGCGCAGCCGTCCCAGCACGGTGAGCCCGTCCATGTCGGGCAGCATCATGTCCAGTACGACGGCGTCGGGCCGGAACTCACGGGCGCTCTGGACGGCTCCCTGCCCGTCCCCCGCGCTCCTGATCTGCCAGCCCTCGTAACGAAGAGCCATGCTCAGCAGTTCGGTGATCGACAGCTCGTCGTCCACCACAAGCACGCGGACGGGGCTCCCGTCCGGCCTCAGCAGTTCGGTGCGCCCCTGGGGCGAGATCGTGGTCATGGTGGACACCCTGTCGGGGTCCTCTGAGAAGACGCTTTCCGATGTCTGTGATTTCCCTGAGAAACGCACAGGCGTCTCTCAGGAAGCAGCTGGGAAGCGCCCCTCAGAACAGGCCCTCCGGCCGTTGTGCGAACTCCCGGACAGGGAAGGTGAGTTCATCGGATCCGGGAGCCGTGGGGGACACCAGCCCCCAGCCGGTCATGAGCCGGGTGTCGAGGACGACCGCTCCCCGGCCTCCGGCGACCGCCAGATGCAGATCGGGCCCGGCGGTCGCGACCAGCTCACCGCTCACACCGCCACCCGGGACGAGCTCCACCACCTCCCCGAGGGCGGAGGGGGCATCGGCGAGCCCGAACACGCCCACGTGGTCGGCCACTTCACAAGGCTCCGGCCGCAGGGACTCGGGCCATCCGCCGAGCGCCCCGGCCCGCGCATGCAGCTCCCGCACCTCAACGGCGCGCTCCGCCTCGGTCTTCGGCAGCGCCGACCGCACCGCCCGCTTCTCGGCGTACGGAATCCGGTCCGGCACCCGGAGCGCGGCCCGCAGCAGTTCCTCGGTGCGCCGGGCGGCCATCAGCGGTCCGGTGCCGAGCCAGCTGAAACAGACCGCGCCCTGCTCCAGCAGCCTGGCCGGGCCGCGCTCGACCGCGGTGATCCCCACCTTGACCATCCCGGGACCGAACCACGCCAGATACACCCGGTAGGGCCGCGGATCGTCGGCGATCGTGTCGGCGGCCACGGAGTGCGCCCGGTCCAGCCGCGCGCACTCCTCGCACCGGGCCCCCCTGCTCCGCCCCGGCACCGCGGCGCGCACCGGACAGGCGTGCCCCCGCGCCCCCACGCACCGCCGCGCCGAGCCGTCCGCGACGGCGAACGCGACCCGCTTCCCCCGGGGCAGGGCACTGCGCCGCCCGCCGTCCCACATCAGCACGGGGCCGTCCGGCGTCCAGCGCAGTCCCGCGCACGTCCATACGTGTGCCATCACTCGTGAGCCTAGAGGCCGGGTCCGACAGTGCGCCGGGGTCGGCCCGGCGAAGGCAGGAGGGGACCGATCCGCCGACCGCGGGCACCGCGTTCACTCGGCGGGTGACAGGGGGACCGATTCGGCGCGCACGTCACCCGATGCCGTCGGCACCGGCAGCGCGCTCGGCGCGGGCCGTCCCCGCCCCGCCAGCCGGCAGCCGACGCACCCGGGGTGTCCCCGACGGGCCAGCGGGTCCCGGGTCCGCATCCCCCACTGCCCGCGCGGACGCACCCCCGGCGGCTTGCCCCATCCGGTCAGGTGCAGCGCCCAGGTGACCAGGACGCTCACACCCACGATCACCAGCCCGCCCGCCACCCCGGCACAGGCGCTGTCGGCGATGGACCACCTCATCGCCGCCCACCTGATCGGACAGCAGGAGCTGGCCCGGCGGCTGGGCCGGAACGCCACCGACCTGACCTGTCTCGCCTTCGTCCTGGAGGCGGGCGAGAACCTGCTCACGGCCGGCGATCTCGCGGCCCGCGCCCACGTGACCACGGGTGCGGTGACCGGGATCCTCAACCGCCTCGAACGCGCCGGCTACGTCACCCGCCGTCCCGACCCCACGGACCGCCGCCGGGTGCGGGTGGCCGCCGTACCGGCCGCGGTGACCCGCGTCGAGGCGGTCCACGCGGGCCACTACCGACGCCTGACGGTCCTGTTCGCCGACTACTCCCCCGCGGAACTGGCCGTCATCACGGACTGGTTCACCCGCGCGACGGCGCTGGCCCACGAGTACCTGGAGAAGCTGAACAGGAACGACCCCGGAGAGGAGTGCTGAGACGCCCGTCGCGGGCGAGGGCGCATGACGAAGGCCCCGGATCCCTCCGGGGCCTTCTGTCTCACCCGAGGGTGATCAGCGGATCTCGTGGATCAGCGGACGTCGACGTAGTCGTAGGCGTCGGCGACGGACGAGTTGCCGTTGCCCGCGTAGTGGAAGCGCCAGGTGCCGTCCGCGGAGGCGGTGACCGTCGTCTTCGCGTAACCGCTGGAGGAGGTCGTCACGGTCTTGACGGTGCTGTAAGTGCTGGTGCCCGCCTTCTTGAACTGCAGCTGGACGGGCTGGCTGCCGTAGCCGTAGTACTTCATGTTGGTCCAGCTGGCGCGGTTCAGGGTGCCGGAGACCGTGATGGTCCCGCCCTTGGCCACGGGCTCCGGGCCGGCGTTGAAGCCGCTGAAGCTGCTGGCGCGCTTGATCCAGTGGTTCTTGTAGAAGTCGTTCTCGTAGGAGTCGCCGTCGTTGGCCGACGCGAAGACGGTGACGTTCCACTTGCCGTTCAGCGAGCTGTCCCACAGCCCGTCGGCCTCGCCCGGCTTGGCCGTGATGGTGAACTTGCAGGTGGCGGCGGTCGCGCTCCAGTAGTCGCAGCTCTCGGCGCCGTTCTCGTTCCAGAGGAAGCCGTCGAAGTCGCCGCCCTCCAGGTCGGTGCCGTGCCACAGGGCGACGTCCACGCCGTGCTGCTCGGGGTTGACGCCCGACGGGTCGGTCACCGTCACATAGACGTTGAACGACTTCGGCGACAGGCCGACGACGACGTCCTTGTTGGCGTTGACGGTGACCTTGGTCACCTGGATGTCGCCGTCCGCCTCGGTGGCGGGCGAGGCGGCGAAGGACTGCTGCTTGCCCGGCGCCTGGTGGGCGCTCTTGAACTGCTCGGCCTTGGCGGCAGCCGGGTTTCCCTCGGCGTGCGCGGCCGGGACGGCCAGGGCGGTCAGGGCTGCGGCACCGGAGAGAGCCGCGGTGGCCAGGCTGGCACGAATGCGCATGTATGTTCCCCAAGTGAGGAATGGGGCCTTGGCGAGGTGGGGGACTCACGGGCCCGACGGGTCTGAGGAGTCTGACGACTCCTACCGAAGACCTACGGCAACAGCGAACGGTTGTACGGAAGATGGAAATTCTCCCAACCGGGTTCACCGCCCAGGTGACCTATCGCTTTCCCGCCGGGTCGCGGGTCTCCCCTGCGAGAAGGAGAACGAGGAGCTGGGAAGAAGCATGACGGCGGCGCGGCGGGGTCTACGGTTGCCGTCAGACACTGCCGTCGAGGCAAGCCTGCAGCCTTCTCCTCCGCCGCTGCGGAGCCGCCCGCGTTTCGTCAGTGGGGTCTGATGACGGCCGTTGCGTTGTACCCGCAGCACTCGATCTCACGGACCGGCGCGACGGTCGTCCCGGTGATCCGGTCGCCACGCAGGATGCCGGTGGTGTCGACCGCGTCGGCGACGACGCCGATGCCTACCTGGCCGCCGGTGATCGTGTTGTGGTCGGTCGTGCCGTCGCCGTCCTGAATGACGATCCCGAAGAAGCGATTGTTCTCGAGCTGGTTGTGCCTGATCTGGCAGCAGTTCGGGCTGAAGACCTGGTAGACGCCGATGTCCGCGTCGGAGACCTGGTTGTGGGAGATCTGTGTGCCTGCCGAGACGCCGATGGCGGCGATGCCGGCGGACTGGATCTCATTGATCGGATCCGCACCACATCCGGGGAAGGTGCACACGGAGTGGGAGACGGTGTTGTGGGTCACGGTCGTCACCGCGCCCGCGATGACGATGCCGTACTGCGCGGTCGGGATCTGCGCACCGCCGGTGACGACGTTGTGCGTCGCGACCACCTGCGAGGGCGTGCCCTCGCTCGGGCCAGTCAGACTGACGCCCGTGGTCTGGTAACGGGTGACCGTGATGTGGGCGATCTTCCCAAAGGCATTGCTGCCGGCCGCGCCGTCCACCTGGACGAAGCCCGGCAGCCCGATGGACACACCGTGGCCGAGCGTCTGATCGGCCGGACAGGACGGGGCGGGCTGAATATCGGTGATGCGGGAGTGTGACAGATCGAGCGTGGAGCCCTGGAGCGCGACAATGCCGCTGACGGCTTGACCGCATGGGACCGGCCCGGTGACCGTGAACCCGGACATGCGGACGTGGGCACCGTGCGCGATGCGCACGACGGAGGTCACCGGCACGTCATGGCGTGTGTCCTGAGCGAAGGGGGTGAGCGTCGCTGGCGACTTGATGACCGGCGCCTGCTCGCCGACGCCCTTGATATTGAGATCCTTGCCGCTGACGACGACCTCTTCGGTGTAGGTTCCGCCCCGGACGAGGATGGTGTCACCCGAGGCAGCCGCGTTTACCGCGGCCTGGATCGTCGGGTAGTCACGCGGGACAACGAGCGTCGACGCCGCGTGGGCGGCGGGCGCGATTCCCACCATGGCGCCCAGTGCCGCAAGGACCGACAGACAGACAAGAGCGCTTCTCGTCCACTTCCTGCAGAGTTGCACTCTTCTCACCAAAACACCCAAGGGCCCGCAGCCCATCCGGCGGGCGGCAAGCCCGCCAAGCCCTACGGCCTGCTCACCGCCCCGAAGGTCACGCATGACGCGTATGAGGTGATCGCGCGGGCGACCTGCCGTCCCTGAGTCGGACCTCACCCAGGGCGCCGACGCCCGTCGGGATCTCCGATCGGCCCCGCACCCGCCCTCTGAGGCGGTTGCCGTCAAACACTGCCGTCAAGGAAAAGCCAGAGGCCCTGTGGAGTGATCCACAGGGCCTCTGGCGTGCTGCGCACTCGGCAGGATTCGAACCTGCAACCTTCTGATCCGTAGTCAGATGCTCTATCCGTTAAGCTACGAGTGCTTGTTCTTTTGTTTTTGCCCCCGCCCCCGGTCCTTTCGGCCCGCTCGCGGCGACAGGAAGAACATTACATGACTGCCGCCGTCATGTGAAATCCGATTCGCACACCCCTTGTGACCTGCTGAAACGCCGACGAAGGCTGAGGGGTACACGTACGGGCGGCGAGGGCGGGAACGCCGAAGCCCCGGTCCTGAGGACCGGGGCTTCGGGATCGGTGCGGAGGCGGAGGGATTTGAACCCTCGATGGGCTTTAAGGCCCAAACCGCATTAGCAGTGCGGCGCCATAGACCGGACTAGGCGACGCCTCCAGCACAACCGCTCACGCGAGCGCGCGAGTGGTGCGTGCAGATGATGACACAGCCGTGCGGCCTGTCACCAATCGCCCCCCACGGTACTAGGCAGTCGGGTCACAGGGCAAAGGGCTTTGTCCGGCGAGGCGCGCCGCAACGTCCGGGGGCCGCAGACGTTGGGCAGGACATGGTCTTTCTTCTTCAGCGAGGTCCGGCGCGCGCCGGTGTCCGGCCGGGTCCGGTCCGGGGCGGCGTGGGGCCTGTCCTGGCCGCTGTCTCGGGGGTCCTGGCCCTGTCCGCCGTACCCGCCGCCGCCGCGCCCGCCGCACCCGCCGCGCCCGCCGCGCCCGCCACGCCCACCGGGCCGTCGCCCGTGCGGCCCGAGGACCGGGGCGGCGATCACCTCACCGTCGTCGTGCGGCAGGCCGGATCCGGGCGGGACGGGAGGTACGAGCTGTCCTGTCATCCGGCCGGCGGGAGCCACCCGGACGCGGCGGAGGCCTGCCGGGTGCTGGACGAGCACACGCGCTGGGGGCGGGACCTCTTCGCTCCGGTGGCACCCGGCACCACCTGCACCATGCTCTACGGCGGACCGGCCACCGCCCGGGTGACCGGCACCTGGGCCGGACGCAGGGTCGACGCCGGCTACGACCGCAGCAACGGGTGCGAGATCGGGCGGTGGGACGGGCTGGTGCCCCTGCTGCCGAAGCTGGGGTCGGTGACCGTCTGAGCGGCCGGCCCCCCGCTGGGGCGAGGGCTCGGACGAGGTGGGGAGGCCGTGGGCGGCATGCGGTCACGCGTTCGGTGTCACTTCGTCGTGGGACCTCCCTCTCATCCGGCGTCGCGAGCGCAACGTGTGCGCTTAGACTCCCTCGCGTGACACGTCGCGGGCCGGTTGGCAAGATGGCCCGAGCGGTCGGCAAGGTGCGGTAACAGGGAGGAAGGCGTCTCGTGAGCAGCAGGCCATCCCGAGGCGCTGCTCGCCTCGCAGCCATACTCGACGCGCTGCCGGACGCGTTGGTCCTGGTCAACGCCAACGGAACCGTCGTCAACGCGAACACCATCGCGCTGGAGGCCTTCGAGGCACCGGGCACGGCACTCGTCGGGCGCGGGTTGCTGGATCTGCTGCCGGAGTTCGACTCGCGGCTCATCCCCGGCTCGATGCGGCGCCCCGCTCACATGGACCCGCACGGGCGCACGAAGCCGACGCGGATGATCGCGCGGCGGACCGACGGAACCGAGTTCCCGGTCGAGGTCACGAGCGCGAATCTGGAGAACGGCCAGCAGGCGTACGACGGTTACGGCTACACCGGCGACGAGCTGCTGATGGTCGTCGTACGGGACCTGTCCGGGACCGTCGACACCGAGGCCGAGCTGGCGCGTTCGCAGCGGCAGACCGAGATGATCCTGCGGGCCGCGGCCGAAGGCGTCGTGGGCACCGACACCGACGGGCGGATCGTCCTCGTCAATCCGGCCGCCGCCCAGATACTGGGTTACCGGGCCGGTGAGCTGGGCGGCAAGGAGCTGCACACACTCGTGCTGCACTCGCGCCCCGACGGCTCCCCCTTCCCGTACGAGGAGTCCCCGCTCGCCGACACCCTGCGCTCCGGGCGCAAGCACCGGGTGCGCGGGCAGGTGCTGTGGTCCAAGGGGGACGAGAAGGTCTCCGTCGACCTCACCACCGCTCCCGTGCGCGACGGGGACCAGCTCGTCGGCGCCGTGATGACCTTCACCGACCGGCGCCCGCTCGACACCCTGGCCGAGGAGAAGGCGGCGCTGGAGAAGGCGCACGCGGAGGAGGTGGAGCGGCTCTCCGAGGAGCACGCCTCCGACCTGACCGCGCTGCGCCAGCAGCACGTCACCGAGCTGGAGGAGCTCCGCGAGAAGCACGTGGAGGAGCTGGCGGCCGGCGAGGAGCGGTACGCCGCGCTCGCCGAGCGGGAGAAGGACCGGTACGAGGCGCTGGCGGGGCGCCATGAGCAGTTGCTGACCCTGCTCGGGCAGTCGCTGCGCGGGCCCCTGGAGGAGCTGCGGCGCGAGCTGGCCGCGCTGGCCGCCGACGATGCCGGGCAGCTGTGGCCCGAGGCCAACCAGGTGCTCCACCACCTTTCCGCCGGGTACTCGCGGATCACGACGCTCATCGACAACGTCCTCGGCTATCAGCGGCTGGACGCCGGCGCCGACGACATCACCCGCACGAAGGTGATGCTGGACGCCGTCGTCGCCGCGGGTGTGGACGGGGCCGTCGAGCTGATCGGGCCGGGACGGGTGCAGTTCGCCGTGCACGCGCCGCCCATCGAGGCCGAGGTGGACCCGCAGCGGCTCGCCACCGCGCTCGCCCACCTCGTGGCGGACGTGGCCGGCGTCGACGCGACCGGCAACTCCCCCGTCTCCGCGGGCGGTTACCTGGACAACACCGTCGTGGTCGCCGCCGCGCAGCGCGGTGAGGTCGCGCGGATCGAGGTGCGCGGACCGTACGCCGGGGGAGACGCGGTGCACGAACCGATCGTGCGCGGGATCGTGCGGGCCCACGGCGGCGTGCTGCAGACCCACGAGGTGCCGGGCATGAGCGGCAGCGCGTACGTGCTGGAAGTGCCGCTCGGCGGCGGCGCCGGGACGGTCGACGGACAGGTACCGGCGGTCGCGGCCCTTCCGCCCGGGCAGGGGACGGGCATGCAGGGACCGGGCGCGCAGGTCTCCGGCGGCGGTGAACCGGCCGCGGAGGAGACGGCCGGTGCCGTCGAGCAGTCGGCCGGCGGCGGACGGCGGCGGGCCCGGCGCGCCTCCACGGACGCCTTCCTGGACAGTGAGGTGCCCGCGGCGGCTCAGGCCGGTGACACGGAGGCGCCCGCACCGACCGGGCGGCGCCGCAGGCGTGCCGCCGCGCCCACCGAGGAGACCGGCGCGGTGCCGGCGGCCGAGGGCGTGGAGAGCGCGTCCGGCGGTACCGGGCGACGGCGCGGCCGGCCCGCCGAGAGCAACGCCGGTGAGGGTGCGGCCGTGAGCGAGGGGGCGGTGGTGACGGCTGCCGAGCATGCCGCCGGGGCCGCTGCCTCGGGTACGGGCCTCGGCTCCGCCGTTCCGCCCCAGGGCGTACCCGTGCCCACGGGCCGACGCCTCCCCCACGACTCGGGCGCCCCGCAGCCGGCTTTGCCGCCCGCCCTGCCCGCGGCGGCAGGCAGCGGAGCGGCACCGGGGGCTGCGGCCGTTCCGGCTGCGGACGGCGTTCCGGCCGAGGGCGGGCAGCCGACCGGGCGGCGCCGACGTGCGCTGGCCGCCGCGGCGGAGCGGGCCGCCGCACAGGAGGCCGGCGCACGTACGGTCTTCGCCCTGCCGCCGGCCGAGGCCGACCGCTCACCGCAGTCCGCGGACGCGGCGAACGGGGTGGGTACGGTTCCGGTGGCCGGCGGGGTCCCGGGCGCGGGTGCGCCCGCGGAGCCCGGGGGCGCTGTGCCGGTCGGGCCCGGGGCGGTCGCGCCTGCCGGGCCGGGTACGGGTCTCGTCGCGGGTGCCGCGCCAGGGGCCGCCGAGGGGCAGCCGCGGATTCCGGGGCAGGACGCCGGACAGGTACGGGTGCCGGCTCAGCAGCCGCTGCCCGTCACGCGGGTACCCGGTGACGGCGGCCGGCACGACGCCGTACCGCTCGACCAGGCCTCGGACCACACCCCACCGCAGCCGCACCCGACCAGCGCGCCGACCGGTCGCCGCCGCCGGGCCGTGACCCAGCCGACGGGTCCCGCTCAGCCGATGGCACCGGACAGCACACAGCCGGCCTCGGCACCGATCCCTGCCGCACAGACGCCTCCCGCGCAAGCCGCTCCCGGCCAGGCGCTCCCGGGGCGGGCCGGGCCGCCCCCCGCCGGGGCGCAGACCCCTGGTCAGGGCACGCCCGTTCACGGTCTTCCGGCGCAGGGTACGGCCGGGCAGGGTATCCCCGTCCAGGCCGGTCCCGCGTCGGCCGCGGGGCAGACCCCCGCTCCCGCGCAGGCGGCACCGGGCGCCCAGGCCGGTGTGCCCGCGCCGGGTCAGCAGCCTGCCGTACCGGTCCTCCCGGCCCAGCAGCCTCCCGCGGTCCCGGCCGCGACTCCGCCCGGTGGTACCCCGAGCGGCGGGCCGTCGCCGGCCGGGGCGGGTACCGGGCAGGTGCCGACGGCCGTCCCGGCGCCCGGCGTGCCCCAGCAGTGGCCCGGCGCCGACGGCACCTCCGGCGCGGGCACGCCCGTACCGCAGACCGGCACGCCCGCCCCCGGCACCCCGCTCCCCGCGGAGCACGCCGGTGCGCAGGCGCCACGGGCCGCGCAGCCGTTGCCCGCCGAGGACGCCGCGGCCGACCCGAACTCGACACAGGGTCGGGCGATCAGTGTCCGCACGCTCGGGCAGGGCGTTCCGTTCTCGCGGCAGGCCGCGCAGGTGCAGCAGCCGACGGCGACCCCGCCGCCGCACACGCCGGGCGGATCCGGCCGGCGGCGCAAGCTGGGCACGCCTCCCGACCCGGCCCAGCGCGCGGAACAGCAGCCGGAGCAGGCGGCCCTGCCGCATCCGCCGGCCGAACCGGCGCCCGCACAGCCGTCACTCGCGCAGCCCTCACTCGGCGGACAGCCGGTCCCCGCGCAGCCGTCGCTCGCCGGGCAGTCCCTGCTCGCCCCGGGCACCGAGGGCGCGGGCCGGTCGTACGCCATAGGCGCGCCGGACGCCGATGCCGCCGAGGGGCCCGAGCCGCTGGACGGCCCCGGTGGTGCGGTCGAGGTCTCGGACGCGCCGTTGCCGCAGCCGCTCGACGACGAGCTGCCGCCGGAGCCGCTGGACAACCCGCGCCGGCTGCTGGTGTGGCCCGCGCCGGACGCGACGACCCAGCAGGCGCTGAGCGACCGTGGGTACCGGCCGGTGATCGTGCACTCCCGTGAGGAGGTCGACGCGCAGATCGCGGCGTTCCCGGCCGCGCTGTTCGTGGACCCGCTGACGGGACCCATCACGCGGACGGCCCTGCAGGCGCTGCGGCAGGCCGCGGTCGCGGCCGAGGTGCCGGTACTGGTGACGGCCGGGCTCGGGCAGGCGACGCGCGAGGCGGCGTACGGCGCCGATCCCGCCGTTCTGCTGAAGGCGCTGGCACCGCGGGACAGCGAGCAGCATCCGCCGCGGGTGCTGCTCATCGAGGAGCACGCGGAGATCGCGCTGGCGCTGACCTCGACGCTGGAGCGGCGCGGGATGCAGGTGGCGCGGGCCGCGAGTGACACCGACGCGGTGACGCTCGCCGGGCAGTTCCGGCCGAACCTCGTGGTGATGGACCTGATGCAGGCACAGCGGCGGCAGGGCGCCTTCACCGGGATCATCGACTGGCTCCGCGCGAACGGGCAGCTCAACCGGACCCCGCTGGTCGTCTACACGGCGGCCGTCGACCAGGCCGACCTGCCGCGGCTGGCCTCGGGCGAAACGGTGCTGTTCCTCGCGGAGCGGTCGACCAGCACCGAGGTGCAGAGCCGGATCGTGGATCTGCTGGCGAGCATCGGCACGAACTAGACCCGCCAGGCCCTGGGTCCTGGCGGGTGACCAGCCTGCGGGCCGCCTCCCTGCGGAGGTCCGCAGGCGGTCACGGTCGGCGTCCGGCGTGCCCGTGAGGGTGCGCCGGCGAGTGCCTCTCCTCGGTCAGCTCGGTCAGAGGTGGGTGACGTCCAGGTGGCCGTCCGCGTACTGCCTGCGCAGCACCTTCTTGTCGAACTTGCCCACGCTCGTCTTCGGCACCGCCTCGACGATCGTCCAGCGCTCGGGCAGCTGCCACCTGGCGATGCGGCCCTCCTCGGCGAGGAAGGTGCGCAGGGTCGCGAAGTCGGCGGTGGCACCCTCCCGCAGGACGACCGTGGCCAGCGGGCGCTCGCCCCACTTCTCGTCGGGCACGGCGACCACCGCGGCCTCGGCGACGTCCGGGTGGGACATCAGCGCGTTCTCCAGCTCCACCGAGGAGATCCACTCGCCGCCTGACTTGATGACGTCCTTGGCCCGGTCGGTGAGGGTGAGGAAGCCGTCGGGGGAGATGGTCCCGACGTCGCCGGTCTTCAGCCAGCCGTCCTCGCTGAACTTGTCGGAGGGGCGCAGGGGTTCGGCGTCGGGGCCGTTGTAGTACGCGCCCGCGATCCAGTTGCCGCGCACCTCCAGCTCACCCGCCGACTCGCCGTCCCAGGGCAGGAATGCGCCGTCGGGGCCGGTGAGGCGGGCCTCGACGCCGGCCGGGAAGCGGCCCTGGGTGAGGCGGTAGGCGAACTCCTCCTCCGTTCCGGTGGCGTGGGCCGGCGGGCGGGCGACCGTGCCCAGCGGGGAGGTCTCCGTCATGCCCCAGGCATGGCAGACCCGCATGCCGAGGTTGTCGTACGCCTTCATGAGGGAGGGCGGGCAGGCCGCGCCGCCGATGGTGACCTGGGTGAGGGAGGAGACGTCCCGGGGGCGGGCGGTCAGTTCGGCCAGCAGGCCCTGCCAGATGGTGGGGACAGCGGCCGCGTGCGTCGGCTTCTCGCTCTCGATCATCTCGGCGAGCGGCGCCGGCTGCAGGAAGCGGTCCGGCATCAGCATGTTCACGCCGGTCATGAAGGTGGCGTGCGGCAGCCCCCAGGCGTTGACGTGGAACTGGGGCACCACGATCAGCGAGGTGTCCTGGTCGGTCAGGCCCATCGACTGGGTCATGTTGACCTGCATGGAGTGCAGGTAGATCGAACGGTGGCTGTACACCACGCCCTTGGGGTCGCCCGTCGTGCCGGAGGTGTAGCACATGGCGGCGGCCTGGCGTTCGTCGATCTCCGGCCAGTCGAACCGCTGCGGCCGGTCCGCGATCAGTTCCTCGTACTCGTGCACCCGCGCGGTGGCGCCGTGCAGCGGCGAACGGTCACCGGGGCCGGAGACGACGATGTGCTCCACCGTCGGCAGCTGGGGCAGCAGCGGTGCGAGCAGCGGGATCAGCGAGCCGTTGACGATGACGACCTTGTCGGCCGCGTGGTTGACGATCCACACCAGTTGCTCGGCGGGCAGCCGCAGGTTGAGCGTGTGCAGCACCGCGCCCATGGACGGGACCGCGAAGTACGCCTCGACGTGCTCGGCGTTGTTCCACATCAGGGTCGCCACCCGGTCGTCGCCCCGGACGCCGAGTTCGTCGCGCAGGGCGTTCGCCAGCTGCACCGCGCGTACCCCAGCCTCGGCGAAGCTGCGCCGCTGCGGCTCGGCCTCGCCGGTCCAGGTGGTGATCTGGGACCTCCCGTGTACCAGTACCCCGTGCACGAGGATGCGGGTGACGGTCAGCGGTACGTCCTGCATGGTGCTCAGCACGGAGTCCTCCCGGGGCGGCGTTGCCTAGGCGGTGGTAGAGGTAGCGCTGATTCTGCTCACATACCGCGCGGTATGTCACTAGGGGATGGGTCACCCCGGGGAAAACGGAGGGAAATTCCGGGCTAGCGGACCAGTTCCAGCTCGGGGTCCTCGCGCAGCTTGCCGAGCGCACGCGACACCGCCGACTTCACCGTCCCCACCGACACCCCGAGCACCGCGGCGGTCTGGGCCTCGCTGAGGTCCTCGTAGTAGCGCAGGACGACCATCGCCCGCTGCCGCGCCGGCAGCTTCATGACCGCCTGCCACATGGCGTCGTGCAGCGCCTGCCGCTCGGCCGGGTCGCCGTCACCGGGCACGGGTTCCGGCTCGGGCAGCTCGTCGCAGCTGAACTCGTCCACCCTGCGCTTGCGCCACTGCGAGGTCCGGGTGTTCAGCAGCGCCCGGCGCACATAGCCGTCGAGCGCCCGCTGGTCCTCGATCCGCTCCCAGGCCACATAGGTCTTGGCGAGCGCGGTCTGCAGCAGATCCTCGGCGTCGCTCAGGTTCGCGGTCAGCGAGCGGGCGGTGCGCAGCAGGACCGGCTGGCGGGCCCGCACGTACGACGCGAACGACGGGTAGGCGGGAGTCTCCCCGCCCGGCCTGAGCCGTGCGTGCGGGAGAGTCTGCCGCCTTGGTGCGGCGGCGGCCGAGGCGCTGGTGCAGACGGGTGTGGTCATGGCTCCACGCTAGGAGCGGGTCCCCCTGCGGCGGATCGCCCGCAGGTCCCGAAGCGGAGTCCCCCTCAGGTTGTAGGGGTGGGGCTGACTCCACCTCCTGAAGGTGGACGGCGGACACACCCCGTCTGCGGGTACGACCCCGGCTCCCCACCGATCACCTCCGGGTCCGCCCACCGGCCCGACCCTGACTCGGGTGCGGGTCCGGCCCGTCGGTCAGCGCGCCTCGGGACAGGGGCCCGGCCCGCGGATCAGCCGTCCCCCGTCAGGATGAGTCCCGACGTCGGCACCCCGGTGCCGGCCGTCACCAGGGTCCGGGTCGCTCCCGGTATCTGGTTCGCCGCCGTGCCCCGCAGCTGGCGCACCGCCTCCGCCATGCCGTTCATGCCGTGCAGGTACGCCTCCCCGAGCTGGCCCCCGTGTGTGTTGAGCGGCAGCCGCTCCTCGGCCACGAAGTCCGCCGCCTCCCCCTTCCCGCAGAACCCGAACTCCTCCAGCTGCATCAGCACGAACGGCGTGAAGTGGTCGTACAGGATCCCCACATCGATGTCGGCCGGGCCGAGACCCGAGCTGCGCCACAGCCGGCGGGCCACCCCGGCCATCTCCGGCAGGCCGGTCATGTCGTCCCGGTAGAAGCTGGTCATCTGCTCCTGCGCCCGGCCGGCGCCCTGGGCGGCCGCCGCGATGACGGCGGGGGGATGCCGCAGGTCCCGGGCCCGCTCCAGGGACGTGACGACGATCGCCTGCCCGCCGTCGGTCTCCTGGCAGCAGTCCAGCAGCCGCAGCGGCTCCACGATCCAGCGGGAGGCCGCGTGTTCGGCCAGCGTGATCGGGCGGCCGTGGAAGTACGCCGCCGGGTTCGTCGCGGCGTACCCGCGGTCCACCACGGCCACATGCCCGAAGACCTCCGCTGTCAGCCCGTACGCATGGAGATACCGCTGGGCCGCCATCGCCACCCAGGAGGCCGGGGTGAGCAGCCCGAACGGCAGCACCCAGCCGAGCGCCACCCCCTCCGCCGAGGGCTCCCGGTGCCGCACGCCCGCGCCGAATCTGCGGCCCGACCGCTCGTTGAAGGCGCGGTAGCAGACCACCACCTCGGCCACGCCCGTCGCCACGGCGAGGGCCGCCTGCAGGACCGTCGCGCAGGCCGCGCCGCCGCCGTAGTGGACCCGGGAGAAGAAGGACAGCTCGCCCATCCCGCAGGCCTGGGCGACCGTGATCTCCGGGTTGGTGTCCATCGTGAACGTCACCATCCCGTCGACGTCCGCCGGTGCGAGCCCCGCGTCGTCCAGCGCGGCCCGCACCGCCTCCACGGCCAGCCGCAGCTCACTGCGCCCGGAGTCCTTGGAGAACTCGGTGGCCCCGATGCCGGCGATCGCGGCGCGCTTGGCCAGGGTGTCCCGGCTGCGCACGCTCATGAGCGGCCCTCCGGGACCGTGACCGTCACCGTGCCCGTCACATGTCTGCCGAGGGCGTTGGCACCGACGACCCGCACGGTCGCGGTGTCGCCGTCGACCGCCTCGATCCTGCCCGTCAACACCATCGTGTCCCCCGGGTAGTTGGGCGCCCCGAGCCTGATGGCGACCTTGCGGAGCACCGCCGTCGGGCCGAAGTGGTCCGTGATGTACCTGCCGACCAGGCCGTTCGTCGTCAGGATGTTCATGAAGACGTCCGGTGAGCCCTTCTGCCCGGCCAGCTCGGCGTCGTGGTGGACGTCCTGGTAGTCCCGCGACGCGATCGCCCCCGCCACGATCAGGGTCCGCGTGACCGGGATCTCCAGCGCAGGCAGCTGCTCCCCGGCCCTCACCGTTCCGCCACCCGGAACACCGGCACCGTCAACTCCTCGTCGCAGGACTGGAATTCCAGCCGCACCGGCATCCCGATGCGCACCTTGTCGTACGGCACCCCGACCACGTTGCTCACCATCCGCACCCCCTCGGCGAGCTCGATCAGGCCGACCGCGTAGGGAGGTTCGAAGGCCGGGAAGGGCGGGTGGTGCATCACCACGTACGAGTAGACCGTCCCCTCGCCGCTCGCCTCGACCGTGTCCCAGTCGAGGCAGCCGCACGCGTTGCACCCCGGCAGCCAGGGGTGGCGCAGGGTGCCGCAGCCCGTGCAGCGCTGAATCAGGAGCCGGTGGGCGGCCACACCCTCCCAGAAGCCCGCGTTGTCCCGGTTGACGACCGGGCGGGGACGCGGGGCCCGCGGTTCTGGACGGGCCGGGGCGTACTTGAGGATGCGGAAGCGGTGCACGCCCACGAGGCCGCCGTCGACCCGGACGTCCGTGCGGGTCGTGACGAAGTACCCGGTGCCCAGCTTCGTCGTCTTGCGGCCGGAGACCGACTCGATCACCGAGTCGAACGTGACCCGGTCACCCGGGCGCAGGGGCCGCAGATACTCCTGCTCGCAGTCGGTGGCCACCACGGACGTACAGCCCGAGGCGTCGAGGAGGGCCAGCAGCTCGTCGTAGGCGCCCGTGCGGCCCTCGTGCCCGGACAGGCCGCCCATCGTCCAGGCCTGGAGCATGGTGGGCGGGGCGATGGCATCCGGGCCGCGATAGGCCGGGTTGGCATCGCCCATGGCCTCGCACCAGTGCCGGATCATCGGCGCGTTCACCGGGTCCTTGCCCACCCCGGCGACGGCGGCCGGCCGCCCCTCGTACGCCCTGAGCCGTGCGCCGAGCGGGTCGGGCACCACATCTGCCGTGCTCACAGCCGCCCCCTCGTCATCCCGAGCCGCCTCACCGCGACACCGGTTTCTGACTGTCCGTCAGATCCCGACGGGTGTCAAGGTCCGGAAAACGCCTGCGCGGCGGCACCGAGGTACCGCCGCGCGGACGTGTGACGACCCAGAAGCACACCCCGGAGGACCCTCACCCGAAGGGACCTCCGCCAAGGCTCACCACAGCTGGGTGAAGTGGACGACCGCGTTCTCGTTGCCCTGCTGGACGGCTGCGAACGGGGAATGGTCGACCTGGGCTGTATTGCTCTGGTTCGAGGCGCCGGTACCGACCGCGCTCTGCTGTGCGGTGGACGAGTTGCCGTTGTTGTTGTGACCGACTCCGCTGCCGATGAGGGACGCCACACCCGCGTTCGATCCGTTGTCCGCGAGGGCACCGTTGTCGGCGACCGCCACGCCGCCCAGGAGGGCGGATGCGAGCGGGAGCGCGGCGACGGCGGCGAGAACGCGGGCGGTACGGATGCTTGCCATGTTGTTCCTCCGTGAACTGCGGTTTGCGTCAGGGCGGTTGGCCGACCGCTCCGACGGTGGTGGACGACGTCGCGAGACCAGAGTTGCCCACCGAATCCCCGGCGAACCACCCCGAAAGCTGCCATTCGCACGCAAGTGTGATGACAAGTCGATAAACCCCCATCGCCACCTTCGGCCCCCTCCACCCCCAGGAGAGGGCAGAAGGAACATCTCCACCCTCAAGTGACACATGAGGTGAACCGTTCCTTCGCACATCGGGCCAATTTCTGCCCATCCGGCGCGCCGCCACGGCCCCCTCTTCCCTTTTTCGAACGTGTGTACGAACATGGAAGCATGGCCACCACCGACCGGCAGGCCACGACGCTGGCCCTCGCACACGCCCTGTCAGCCGCCGAACGCGGCCTGGCCGTCATCCCCCTGTCCCGGACGAAGCTCCCGGCCCTGCGCTCCCCCCACCGCGACGACCCCGACCCGGCCGCAGCGCGCTGCCACGGCGCGTGCGGGCGCCTCGGCCACGGCGTGTACGACGCCTCGGCCGACCCGGTCCGCATCCGCGAGCTGTTCGCCGCCGCACCCCGGGCCACCGGCTACGGCATCGCCTGCGGCCTGCCGCCGTACCACCTGATCGGCGTCGACCTGGACACCAAGTCCGGCACCGACTCCTCGACCGCGCTGCGTGAACTGGCCCTGCGCCATCTGTTCACCATTCCGGAGACGGTCGTCGTGCGCACCCCGAGCGGCGGGCGGCACCTGTGGCTCACCGGCCCGCCGGACGTCGTCGTACCGAACTCCGCCGGCCGCCTCGCGCCCGGTATCGACATTCGCGGCGCCGGCGGCTACCTCGTGGGCCCCGGCTCCCGCACCGACCACGGCGTGTACACCACCGCCCCGGGCACCGCGCACCTGGCGCCGGCTCCCTGCCCGCCCTCCCTGCTGCGCCTGCTCGTGCCCCCGCCCCGGTCCACGCACCCGGCCCCGCCCACCCCCGGCGACCACGGCCGCGGGCTGGTCCAGTTCGTCCTCTGCGCGCACGAGGGCCAGCGCAACACCCGTCTGTTCTGGGCGGCCTGCCGCGCCTACGAGAACGGCATCGGCCCCGCCCTGGTCGACCCGCTGACCGAGGCGGCTCTCGGCACCGGCCTGTCGGAGCGCGAGGCCCGGGCGACGATCGCCTCGGCGGCACGGATGACGGGGCACCGGCCCTGACCCGGGCGCGCCCGCACCGTCCGTGCCCGGTCACAGCACCACGGCCCCTGACCGTGATGCCTGGTCAGGGGCCGTTCAACTGCGCGGTGGGTGTGGGATTTGAACCCACGGTGACTCGCGCCACGACGGTTTTCAAGACCGTTCCCTTAGGCCGCTCGGGCAACCCACCTCGCTCGCGCTCACCTGGGGCGGAGCGGGTACAGCGTACCGGTCCCGGGCTTCACGCGGGGCTCGTGGTCCACACGGGGTCCACTGACCGCGCTCGCCCTGCACCTCGCGGAGCACAGCCGCACCGCCGCACGCCAACCTGTCACGAGGTGAGGATGGAGATGCCGTCTCCGAACAGTTTCAGCCCGAGGACGAAGAACAGAACGGCCATCACAGCGACATTGTGCTGAGCCGCCCAGTCCTTCCAGTTTCCGAGCGTGGACCTGGCCCGCTCTCCGCCGAGGAGGAACACTCCGAGCGGGATCAGCAGGCCGAGCGTAGCTATCACGACGAAGATCGCCAGCGATGCGATCTGCTGCCCGACCGGCAGTCCGGCCGAGCCGATCGCGGCGCCCGCGGCGATGGTCAGCGGGGCGTTCTTGGCGTTGAGCGCGGCCAGGGCCGTGCCGAGTCCGAAGACCTTGACCGGCGTGAGGCGGTCGATCGCGCCCATCCACTTCGGAAGTTTCGCCTGCGAGGGATCCCTCGGGCGCCGCTGCCACTGCCGGGCACCGAAGAGGAGGAGGAGCACGCCGAGAGCGAGCTTGAGAGCCCCCACCCAGGTGGCCGGATGCTGGTGCGCGGAGGCACCCGCGGGGGAGGCGATCGCCAGCATCACCGCGCCCAGTGCCGACAGTCCGAGAATCCAGCCGGTGGTGAAGAGGATCCCGTTGAGACGCCCCCGAGGCGTGGCGAGGATGAGGATGACGGCGATGATCGGAAGCGGGCTGACCGCGACGCCGGCCGCGAAACCCAGCACGTCACCGAGAACTGCGCCCATTGGTTGCCTCCAGCCGGGGGTCAGGGTGGCGATCCAGTCGAACAGAGGTCCGGAAGAGGCGGTCGCCCCAACCGTACGGGCGGCGTGACGGGGGTTACCGAGCGATCGGTTGCGCCGCGGCTCAGCGGAGCGGCTGACCGGAAAGGTGACGGCCCCGTGCTCAGCACACACGCCTCAACACCATCTTCCTGTGCGTGGCTCGGTCTGTCCTCGGGAGCATCAGAGGGTGGCATCGGCCCGCTGCACCCGCGTTGCCTCCCTGAGGGACAAAGATGCGAGGGCTGCACATCCGTGGTGAGGATGGAGCGTGAGGGCGATGGCGCCCCGTGCTCCGGGCGTTTGGCGACCCTCGCACCGATCCGTGGCAGGGGAGTCTCGCCATGACTGCAACGGCACAACCATCCCAGTCGGCTCACCCCGAGCGTCCGGGCAGGTCGGACGGGGTCTGCAGTGAGTTCACCGTCTTCACCAAGATCAAGCCGGGTGAGGCTGATGCGCTGCGCGACGTGCTCGCCGCACTCAGCGATGCGGCGGATGACGAGAGAGTTCACGCGGCGGTGCGCCAGATCGGCACCCTGCACGACGCACGGCACGTGATCTTCGACAACGACACCCGGTTCATGTTCGCCAGTGTCTTCGACGGCTCGTGGGACGCCTACATCGACGACTTCGCCAAGACGGTGGTCGGAGAACGCTTCGACAAGGTCTTCTCCCACAGCGAGGGGTTTCCCGGCATCTCCGATCCGGGCGTGAAGGACTGGTTCGTCTCCCACCAGGCGCCCGCAGGAGTCTTCGTCAGCGCCTATCCCGATCTGACCGTTCAGCAGATCTTCAAGGATCACCGCGTGGAAGAGGCGTTCGAGGAGGTGCTGGACACCCCTGAGTTCCGGGCGGCGCTGGAGAACCCGGCCAACGCGGAGTTGGTGGCCACGCCCGCCTTCCAGAAGCTGCTGGACGAAGCCTCGGCCTAGAACCCGGACACGGCTGTCCCTCAGAGCCGACCCCGCTTCGGTGAACCGCGTCGGCGGGCGCGCACCCGTCGCTGCGGGGTTGCCCGGACAGGGACCGATGCGGAGGCACGAACATCATGAACACGGCAGACAGCGGTGGCTCGGCCGGTGTGCGCGTCGAGATCGAGGACGTCCAGAGCGGGGCGTTGCGCCCGCGGCCCGTGCCCTACCAGGGGAAGTTCGTCTTCCTGCGCGTCGACGACCGCCATGCCGGACGTGCGCTGCTGCGCCGGCTACTCCCGGTGACCTCAGGGGGACTGCCGAGCGCGGACCGGAGCGGGGATGCGTGGGTGGCTGTGGCGTTCACCTACCAGGGGCTGAGGGCCCTGGGGGTGCCTCAGGAGTCGCTGGACAGCTTCCCGCGGGCGTTCCGTGAGGGCATGGCCGCTCGGGCGGAGTTGATCGGCGACGTGGGCGAGAACGCCCCGGCCCACTGGGAGGCGCCGTTCGGGACGGGCGACGTCCACATCGCACTGAGCGCCCTTTCCTCGGATGCGGCGCGATTGGCCCAGGAACTGGAGCGTGCCCGGGTCGCCTTCGAGGACACGCCCGGTGTCCGGGTGATCTGGCAGCAGGACGTTCACCAGCTTCCGACCGGGCGCACCACCTTCGGCTTCCGGGACGGCATCAGCCATCCGAACATCGAGGGCGTCGGACTGCCCGGTTCCAACCCGCAAGAAGCCCCCATCAAGGCGGGCGAGTTCATCCTCGGCTACCCCGACGAAACCGGCAATCTGCCGCCCATGCCCACCCCGGATGTGCTGGGACGCAACGGAACCTATGTGGCCGTTCGCAAGATCCACACCAACGTGGCGGCCTGGCGCCGGTACCTGCGCGCCAACAGTTCCAACGCCGAGGAGGAAGCACTCCTGGCAGCGAAAATGGTCGGACGCTGGCCGAGCGGGGCACCGCTGACACTGACGCCGGAACACGACGACCCGGAACTGGCGACGGATCCGCAGCGCGTCAACAACTTCATGTACCGGGAGCACGACGATCGCGGTCTGCGATGCCCCGCCGGAGCACACATCCGCCGGAACAACCCCCGCGATGCCACCATCGTCGGCGACGCACGGATGCACCGGCTCATCCGCCGCGGCACCACCTACGGTCCGCCACTGCCCGAGGGTGTGCTGGAGGACGACGGTGCTGACCGGGGACTGGTGGGAGTCTTCGTCGGGGCCCACCTGGAGCGGCAGTTCGAGTTCATCAAGGCCGAGTGGGTCAACGACGGCAACTTCATCGGCTACCCCGGCGAGCAGGACCCGGTGGCCGGTCATCACGGAGGGACCGGCAGCGTCACCATCCCGGAGAAGCCGGTCCGGCGCCGCCTGCGGAACCTGCCCAGCTTCGTCGTCACCCGCGGCGGCGAGTACTGCTTCGTGCCGGGGCTGCGTGCCCTGCGCTGGCTCGCCGAACTGGAGGACTGAAGGCGCTTACTGCGCTTCCTCCCACTGAAGTCCGATCACCCTCGCCGAGGAGAGGTCGAAGTCATGGCAGCACAGTTCCTCCCCTACACGCCTGACGTCGAAGTCAAGGACCCGGACTTCGACCAGCACGTGCAGACGGTGATCGAGAGGACCGAGAGCTATATCGCCGAGTCGGTCGAGGGCGGTGGCACCGGACGGGCCCTGCGTGACGCCCACGCCAAGGGCTACGGACTGATCCGAGGGCAGGTGGAAATACTGGACGGGCTCCCCACCGAGTACGCCCAGGGCATCTACGCGACCCCGGGAACCCACGACGCGCTCATCCGCTTCTCCAACGGCTCCCCGCACGCCGGCGCCGACGCGCGGCTGGGCGCCGCCACCGGACTGGCGCTGAAGATGTTCGACATCCCCGGCCCGACTTTGCTGGAAGACGAACCGGACACCGGCACATTCGACTATGCCAACATCAACGGACCGATCTTCTTCTGCAACACGGTCGAGCACTACCTGTTCATCCAGGAACTGTTCCTGAACGCGGCGGCGTACTTCTCCCAGGGCCGGCCCGGCGCACACCGTTTCTTCACCGAGTTCGTGACCGGCAAGGGAACGCTGGCCCAGGAAGACTGGGCGTGGGACGAGTTCCTGGCCTTCCTGCGCCTGGCAAAGACCCCTCCGGCGAACGTACTGCTGTCGAGCTACTGGACCATGGGCGCGGTCCGGCACGGGGACTACATCGCCAAGGTGCGCATCACCCCCGACCCGGACTCCGCCGCCGCGGTGGTCCGGCGCACCATCGACCCGTCCTCCGCGGCGGAAGTCTTCCGGCCCGCCCTGCAAGCCGAACTGCAGGAGCGGCCCTACGCCTTCGACATCCAGGTCCAGCTCTGCACCGACCTGGAACGCATGCCGGTGGAAGACACCACCGTGGAGTGGCCCGAGCACCTCTCGCCGCCCGTCACCGTGGCCAGGCTACGGCTCCCACAACAGGACATCTCCAGCCCGGAGAACCTGGAGAAGATGGACTCACTGTCCTTCACCCCCTGGCGGGTCACCGCCGAACACGCCCCCCTCGGCAACATCATGCGGGCCCGCAAAGAGGTCTACCGGCGCTCCTCCGTCCAACGCCACAAGCTCAACCAGCAGCCGCGCACTGAGCCCCGAAGCGCCGACGAGGTACTCGGCCCGGCCCAGTGATACCAGCGGCACCCGATGGCCGCACCCCGTGGCTCGGTGCCGGTGAACGGCGACCGCCCGCAGGGATCGGCACTTCCCGACCACGAAGTGGGGCTTGCCGGAGGTTCCGACGTCTCAGCAGATCGAACGGGTCTGGGAGGCCGCCGACGAGGAATGGGCCGGGCGGCCCGTCCAACCCACAGGCGCCATCCACACCCCCATCAGCTCCGGACCTGGACCCGCCGTCGGGACAGCCCGGCCACCCTCGGGCCTGACGTCCCGTCGGAGCCTGGGAGGTTGCCCGCGAGACAGCCTGTGCCGCGCAGGTCAGACATCCCATGGCGTAGGGATGTCAAGCGGCTCCGGCGAGGGTTGCGTGGTGTGACCACGCGGTGGCCTCGTCGTAGAGGGTGCGG